>DQUE01000077.1 GCA_015662405.1 Sulfurimonas autotrophica
GCTCTTTACTCTCTTTATTATCTTTTATAATCTTTTTTGCACTTCTGATAATTCTCTCTTTTGTGATTTCAAAAATGGTTGGGTTTTCTACTTGTAACTCTTCTTTTATAAAGTCATAAGCAGTTTTATTTTTCTTTTTATCAATTGGTTCGGGCAATTGCACTAAAATAAATTTTCTATTGCCACCATCTTCTACGTTGAGTTGCATAACCGCATCAGCGGTTGTTCCTGAACCTGCGAAGAAGTCGAGGATTATGTCACTTTTAGTATTTGCAATTTTTAGTATCTGTTTTAATAGTATTGTAGGTTTTGGATTTGAAAAAATCTTCTTTTCATTAAAAAGTTTTTTTATTTCCTTAGTCCCTACTGAACTGCTTCCTAATTCTTGTAAAACACTTTGATACTTTTTGTTTTTATTTCTCTCTTCTGATTTATAAATTTTTTCATAAGCTTCATATTTCCCATTATATACAAATTCAATCTTCCCTTCTACAATAGCTTTTTGCATAGTCTCCTTTGACCATCTCCAACACCCATCTTCTCCATTTGGTAAAGTTGGATAAAAATCATTTCCATTATCATCTTTTATAGGATAGTATAGATTTGGTCTGTCTTCTCTTTTACTATTATCTCCCCATTTTCTCAATAGTTGTCTTTTATAATAATCTTTTTTATTTGCATCAAAATATATAAACTTTTCACCTCTCTTCTCATCTAATCCTATATTAAAATTATCAATATATTTTGCATAACAAAGTATGTATTCCTTATTGTTTCTTATATGACTATCATCTTCTGAGCCACTTTTTCCTGTCCAGACAAACTGAGCTACAAAATTCTCCTCCCCAAAAATCTCATCCATCAAAAGTCTTAGTTGTGCCACCTCATTATCATCAATTGAGACAAAAATAACACCATCCTCTTTTAAAAGATATTTAGCGATATACAATCTTGGATACATAAAAGTAAGCCAAGCTGAATGTGAGTTACTTTTGCTTTGAGTAAAGTCTAAAATGCGTTTTGCCTTATCTTCATCTATTCCTGCCAATTTCATCAATGTAGGCACATCAAACTTTCTGTCATCGTGATACACAAACCCATCACTGCCTGTGTTGTATGGCGGGTCGATGTATATCATTTTTATTTTTTCATAATAGGCATTTGAGAGATGTTTTAAAACTTCTAAATTATCACCTTTTATTAGCAAGTTTTGAGAGTTTTGGTTCTCTTCTTTTTGATTAAACTCTGCATCCTCTTTTAAAAGTGTAGTAGCACTATCACTTGCTAAAACTCTTGCATAGGATTTTCCGAGCCAATCTAGTCCATAACTCTCTTTTGAAAAATCTACCCCATTTTGCGATAGCTCTTTTTTAAATTTCTCAAAATCAAAGTTTCCGTTTTTTGTAAAACAGTGTGAAAAATGCTTTTTCAACACTTCCATATCTCTATTTAGCACTCTTATGTCACTAGTTACTTTTTGCTCTTTATCCATTATTTAGACCTCTCATTTACTTTAGTGTATAACAACACTTATTCTTCTTTTACATTTCTCACTTATTATGATCGATATTTAAATCATTGAATAGAGAGAGTTTGAGTTTGCATAGACGAAAGATCAAACTCTCTCGTTTGATCTGGGTACTCCAATGTGATAACACATCCAGATTTACTAATTTTTTGCACATTACTTACATTATCTAAAATAACAAAAGACTCTTGTGTAGTAGGATCAAAGACTTGAAGCTTTTCATTAGCAACATAAAAAATGCGTCCACCTCCACAACCATCACCGATAATCCCTTCGCAAACAAGAGGAGAGTTCAGATCAAAACCATGAGTCATCTAAGCACTCCTCTTTTGCATCTTGTAAAAACTCTTTATAGTCAGACCCATTTTTGTCAATTTTTTTATACTCTTCGTATGTATACTCTTTGAAAGTCGCATCATCTAAACATTGACAAAGTTTTGTGCTATTTTCATCACCACTACAGTGAGAAAGCATCTCTTGTTTTTGATGCTCCTCCCAGCCTACATAGGAGTTATAGTAAGGGTATAACGCCCAAATCGCAAATGCTACTGTTAACACAGTGTTAATGATATACTCTCTTTTTCTTGTCTGAAAATATTTTTTCAAATCATAAGAGATCAAAAGCACAAAAAAAATCTCAAGCCCTATGTTAAACCAGTCACTACTCAAAAAATCAAACAAATTTTACTCCCCTTTTCGTATCATTTTTATCGCCTCGGCACACATTGTCAAACCAAAAGTTGCCGTTACACCCATAAAGCTCCCCTTCTCCTTAATCACTGCCGCTTCACTAGAAAAAATCACTTTATATTTTTTTTGAAAACCTCGTTTTTTCAGCTCATAGCGGATTTTTGCACCAAATTTATCACCATAACTTTTCCAGATATCACCCACCTGCACCTTTGTCGGGTCAACTCTTTTAGCACTGCCAAAAGAGGAGATAAGCTTTTTGTAGCATTTTTGTGCAAGAGCCAGTTTGGCATTTCTCTCATCTATGGCATCAAGAACCAAATCATAAGGTGCAAAATCAAAGGCTTGCACCCATGCCTCATCTATGCGTTTATTGATTACATGTAACTCAGGATAGTGCTTTTTTAAAGCCTCTACCTTGATCTCACCCTCATGTAATTCCGACCACATTTGACGGTTTTGATTTGATACATCATAGCTGTCAAAATCAACTATAGTGATATTTTTAACACCACTTCTATATAAGCAGTCTAGACAAAAGCTACCAACACCACCAACACCAAGAAGTAAAACTTTTGCATTTTCAAGTTTAGAAAAGTCATCCTGTACTAGCAATTTTATACGATCATATTTTGCCACTAATCAAGCCACTCTTTGAGTCTATCTATGCTTTTATAGGCACTCAAATCCAGCATAATCGGAGTGATAGATATATACCCATCACGAATTGCCTCATAATCGCTTACACCCTTTACACCTTTTCTTGGTTGAAAATTGAGTGGATGTAGTCCAAGCCAGTAGTGCTGTTCCCCTCTTGGGTTACTGTGAACATCTGCTTCATTTGAGTAAACTCTATACCCGGCATAGGTGATTTTTATCTCTGCTTCTTGCAGGTCTGGTGGAATGTTAATATTTAAGAATTCCCTCTCAGGAAGGGGAAAGCGCTCTTCTCTTATTTTTGTTACTATTTTTTTGATCGTTTTTTGTGCAAGAGTAAAATCACCATTTGGATTTGTAAAATCCATTACTTGAGAGATTGCAATAGAGGGTATGCCGTGTAAAACACCCTCCATAGCTCCCGCTGCTGTTCCACTATAAGTAATATCCTCGCCCATATTTGAGCCTCTGTTAATACCACTCACTACAAGGTCTGGCTTATCTCCTTGAAAAATTGTACTTAAAGAGAGATAAACACAATCCGTAGGTGTCCCGTCATCAAGTTTAAAAAAGTTCTCTTCAATACCTATAAAACGCAAAGGTCTCGTCAGCGTCAAAGAGTGTCCACAAGCTGATTTTTCATTTGCAGGTGCGACAACTGTTACTGCAACCTCTTCAAGTTCCCGTAAAGCCTCAACAAGAGAGCGTAAGCCTTTTGCTTCATATCCATCATCATTTGTTACTAAAATTTTATACTTATTTTTCATGACGATATTTTATACAAAACATCATTTACATTTGATAATTTTTCATGATTACCGATATAAAGTCAAATCTTCAAAAAGGAACAACTTTTGCTTAACTCTTTGTATGAAAATAGTTATTGCACTCCTTTTTATTTATTGTACTCTTTTTGCTTCAGAGCTTGAAAAAAGCTATACCAAGCTTAACACACAGATAGACAAGATCTCTTCGCAACTTACTCCAGAACAAAAGGTTGCTCTTTATTATCTTGTTTTAGCAACACATGACAAGATAACTTCTGCACTCTCAACTGATGAACAAAGGGCTAATGCCCTTGAAGATATTCAAAACAAAACACTCGCAATCATAGCAACACTCAAAGAGTCTGGTATAGATAATCAAAATATTGAACAACTACAATCACTCTATCTCAAAATGAATAAAGAGGCAAAAAGACTCATTACTCAAAACAAAACTCCTCCAAAACCAAAGATTATTTATAAAGATAGAATACAAACAAAAGAGAAAATAGTTTATAAAATATCTTACACTTTGAGTATAATTGCTGCAATTATTGCGTTAATAATAGGGATTTTTATTGGATACTTTCTTTTTCACAAAAAATCTCCTCAAGAAGAGAGAGCTGAACTATTCACAGAAGCCGATCATACAAATGAGAATCTTAAAAATGAACTCAATAGTGTAACAAACAACTATAACAGACAAATCAATGAACTTAAAGAGGAGCTTAGCACTTTTACGAACAAATACAACTCCCTTGTAAGCCAAAAAGAGAATTTAGAAAATAAACTCCATAATTTAGCCTTTACATGTGAGCAAGAAAAAACTGAACTACAAAGCAAAGTAGAAGCCTTAACAAAAGAAAAAGAGCAACTTGAAGCTGATTGTGCAAAACAGATGGCTACTATTGACACAAAAGAAGCAAATAGTTTTGCATTTGACGAAAAGCTCTCTCAACTCCAAACACAGAGTCAGGGTATTTCAAATATCTTAAACACCATAGCCGATATAGCAGATCAAACAAACCTTTTAGCACTCAATGCTGCTATAGAGGCAGCTCGTGCAGGTGAGCATGGACGTGGATTTGCTGTTGTTGCTGATGAAGTTCGTAAATTAGCTGAGCGAACGCAAACAACATTACATGAAGTAAAAGTAGAGATTTCAGCGGTTGTGGATGCTATTGCTAACCTAAAAACCCCAAATAACAAAATAGAAAAAGAACCTACTCCATATTTTGGGTAAGCCAAATAAAATTCCAACTACTCTTTGTCTTTTATCTTTTTTGGATAATCAAAAAGTATCGTATGCCCTTTTGCTCGATGAGACTCTTCCCATTTTGAGAGTTGTAGCGCAATTCCTACAACACCAGCTGTTGGAATATTATCAATCATGGTATCGCCAAGAGCATTTGCAAGTTGCGTAAGTCCTGGATTGTGCCCCACAAGCATTACTCTCTCTGCACTCTTTGGAAGCTGCGCTAAAAGATAGAGCAGCGATTGCACCGATGCCTCATAGATAAGTAAGAGACCATAAATAACTTCGTAGCTAATGAAAATAGAAGCTATAAGATACAAGGCGA
>DQUE01000089.1 GCA_015662405.1 Sulfurimonas autotrophica
AAACTCTGCCATAGAGGCAAGTTTTTTTGCAAAGTCAGGATCATCCTCTGTTTCGCCCATCTCAAAGCGCAGATTCTCTAAAAGCAACACCTCATGTCGAGGCAGCTCTTTTGCTTTTTGCATGGCATCTTCGCCTACAACATCCTCTGCTAATGTCACATCTCTTTTGAGCAATTGTTGTAAACGTCTTGCAACTGGAGCAAGGGAATACTCTTGGACAACTTTTCCTTTTGGGCGTCCCAAATGAGAAGCTAAAATAACAGCACAATCTAAATCGAGGCAATAGTTAATAGTAGCAATAGCAGAGCGAATCCGACGATCATCAGAGATATTTCCAAACTCATCCATCGGTACATTAAAATCACATCGTATAAAGATTTTTTTGTTTGCTAAATCTAACTTTTTTAGGTGCAATAGTTCCAAGCTCTTCTCCTACTTCGCAATATGGAGTGCCATATCCAAAAGTCTCGATGAATAACCCCACTCATTATCATACCATGCCATAACTTTTATCATATTTCCACCAATAACTTGCGTTAAATCCTCTGCAACAATTGCACTGTATTGAGAGCCTACAAAATCTTGAGAGACTCGCATCTCTTTATCCATCAACAACAACCCTTTTAGTCTCGTGTTAGCAGCTTCATTAAAGACTGCAGTAACCTCTTCTTTTGTTGTATTTTTAGAGACAACAACATTGAGATCTACCATAGAGACATCGGGTGTTGGTACACGCACGGATTGCCCATGCAGTTTTCCTTCAAGTTGCGGCATAACAAGACTAATAGCCTTTGCTGCCCCTGTAGTTGTTGGTATCATATTTATAGCGCCAGCACGTGCGCGACGCTTGTCTTTGTTGTGTTTTACATCTAAAATATTTTGATCATTTGTATAAGAGTGAATCGTTGTCATCAAACCTTTTTCTATCCCAAAAGCATCATCAAGAATACGTGCAACAGGGCCTAAACAGTTTGTTGTACAAGAAGCATTTGAAACGATTTTCTCGCCTGCATATTTCTCTTCATTGACACCCATTACAAATGTTGGTGTTTGTTTATCTTTTGCCGGAGCAGAAAAGAGAACTTTTGCAACACCATTATCAATATGCACCTGTGCAGACTCTTGTGTTAAAAATACACCCGTACACTCCAAAACCATATCAGCACCGCACTCTGCAAATTGTAAGTTTTTTGGATCGCGATCATTAAAAACTCTAATTTTTTTGCCATCAATTGCAATATGCTCATCATCAAACTGTACAACTTCGCTTGTAAATGCTCCATGAACGGAATCATTTTTTAACAGATATATCATCATATCTATATTTGCGGTATCGTTTATAGCTACAATTTCAACATCATCTCTTTTATGTGCTATTCGTGCTACACAACGACCAATTCTACCAAATCCATTAATTGCTATTTTTAGTGCCATTATATATCCTATATAAATTAATTGAGTAATTTTATCCAAAATTAGTTATAATTCGCATTAAATGAAAACAATAGCACTTTATGGGGGCTCATTTGATCCTCCACATATCGCGCACAAAGCAATTGTAGAGGCTTTATTGGAGTTGGATTTTATACAAAAGGTGGTTGTAATGCCTACTTTTTTGAATCCTTTTAAAGCAAGTTTCACAGCTCCAGCTCACTTACGATTGCAGTGGCTTACAAAAATTTTTTCATCATATGAAGATGTAGAGGTGAGCTCCTATGAAGTAGCTATGGGAAAAAAGGTGCCGACTATTGAAACAGTCAAATATTTGTTAAAAAAATATGACACAATATACTTGGTAATTGGTGCAGACAACCTTAACTCTCTTCATAAATGGTACAAATATGATGAGCTCAAAGAGTTAGTGATTTTTATAGTTGCAACAAGAGATAAAATAGCAATACCAAAAGAGTTTATAACGCTAAAAATAGATGAAGATATATCTTCAACTGAATTAAGAAATAACTTTAAGAGTGCGAAAGTACCAAAAGAAGTCAGAGAAGAGATAACACAATACTACAAGGAACATAATGCAAGATAGAATAGAAAAAATAGTAAATACACTCGATACAAATAAGGCAGAATCCATAGAGGTATTTGACCTGCGTGACAAAAATTACTTTGTTGATTATGCAATAATTGCCTCTTCACTTGGGCAAAAACATACACTCGCACTCTTAGACCACTTAAAAAATGCACTCAAACCTGCGGAACATTTTAACAATGTAGATGAGAGTGGTGACTGGATTGTAGTGGATTTAGGGGATATTCTTATTCATATTATGACGCCTGAGTATAGAGTAAAGTATGATATGGAAACATTTTTAGGGGAGCTAGGGAGTAACTAGTACCTCATTATAATTGTATATCGTCTCTACATATTTAACATATTTAACGAGCTCTGCACCTCTTGCATACCCATACTGTATATAGCATAATGAAAAATAAAGAAAAAGTTGTTAATTTTTTTAAACACAATAAGATCTGTTATGCTGCTTGATTTTCGTTCTATTTTAGCAGGGGGAGTAATAAACTATCGTTATATCTATGTTTTAAAAATCTTTTACAGAAAAAGTTTAAACTCCTTAATGAGATCACTCCACAGTACTAAAGAGAGCTACTCTTTTGTAACAATATAGAGTTGTTCAAGTCCTAATTTTTTTAAAACATCCATCACACTAACAAAATCTTGAAACCTTGACTCTTTATCACTTCGAAGTACTACTGTCTGCTCTTTTTTAATTGTAGAGAGTTTCTCTTGTAGTTGTTGTAAATCAACTCTCTCTT
This sequence comes from Sulfurimonas autotrophica, assembly GCA_015662405.1. Classification (GTDB taxonomy): domain Bacteria; phylum Campylobacterota; class Campylobacteria; order Campylobacterales; family Sulfurimonadaceae; genus Sulfurimonas; species Sulfurimonas autotrophica_A. The sequence continues at coordinate 2,785 of DQUE01000089.1, forward strand.
TCTCAAAGTAGATCTCGCCTTTTGCATTGATATAAAGTGTTACCTCTTTTGTTTCGTCTTCTTTTTGTGCTGCTTTTGCTTCTGGTAAATTTACAGGAATAACACCCTGCTTTATAAATGTTGCCGTTGTCAACACCATTACAAGCAGTACAAGCATAATATCTATAAAAGGGATGACATTTATCTGGTCAAACTTTTTTAAATGCTTTTTACACTTCTTCATGTGCCACATCAAACTTTGTTAATACTCTTTCTACTTTTCTGACTAAGATTGTATAAGCAACAATGGCAGGAATAGCAACAACAAGCCCCATAGCAGTTGCTTTAAGTGCAAGAGCAAGTCCTACCATAATCTTTTTTGCATCTACTGCTCCTACATCCCCTAAGGTATAAAAAGTAATTATAATTCCTATTACAGTTCCAAGCAGACCGACATAGGGTGCATTTGCACCAATAGCACTGATGACATTTAAGTTATCGGTTAAATCAAGTTCTAAATTATCTCTATGCTTATAATCTTCTATGCGTACACTTTTATAAAACATCATTCTCTCTATAAAAAGCCATAAAGTAACTATACTCATCACTATCAAAGTTCCCATTACACCATAATCGAGTGCCTGTTGCGCATATATCATAAAATCATCTCTTAATTGCATCTCTATCCCTAAATTGTAATTTTACTGTTGTACCAATATTTTTTGAAGATTCAAACAGTAATTCTATACTGTTTCTTTCACAAAATCTTTTCACAAGATGTAAACCTATACCAAAACCCTGCATATTTCTATTTGACTGAGCCACTTACAAATTCAATCACTAAAAGCAGCTAGTTTTTCTTTATAGTCATTTTTAGATTTTAAAAAACAACTTCAATTATTTATTGAGTATTTTACACTAAATTTGCTAAATATCTTAAAAAACCATTTTTTTACTCCGTGTTTTATATTTTGAGTGTTTTAAATTTACTAATTTTTAAGTACCTACCGTATTTTATTATCTTCATTGCAGATTATAGGTATTAGCATAGTGACTAGCATACTTAATATGTTCCTAGAAAATCTTATAATTCCTATTAGCTCTGTTTGAAATATTCAACTCTACTTTTAGAAACAAAGTAAAAGTATGTCCTATCTAATTCTTAAGTGATTTTATAATTTAGATTATTTCTTTAAAAGTTCGTTGTTTAGGGAGGGGGTAAGTATGGTGCGCCCGACACGATTCGAACGTGTGACCGCTGGTACCGCAAACCAGTGCTCTATCCAGCTGAGCTACGAGCGCACACCATCTCTTTATTAAGAGGATGAAATTATAGCAATTTTAACTTACATAATTATAAAAACTAAAACTATTTTTCAATTTTAGCCAACATCTCTTCAATTTTTTCATTTTGCATATACAAATCATGATTTTTTCGAACATAGGCCTGTAACAATATCTTAATATCATTATTCCCTTCCATATTAAAGTCCTTTATCATCTGTTTTTGTAAAAAATCGGCAAACTTATCTTCTACGTCAACATCAAACCTGCGACCTCCAACATGTAGTCCAATTTTTTTACTCATACTACTTAACTAGCCTAAAATACTTTCTATTTTGTTAACAATTTCCTCTATTTCTATATCTTTTTGAGCATTTTGTTGATTTAATTTTTCAATTTCTTGATTTTTTAATTCACAATTTGCTTTAAGCGTTACAATCTCATTTCTCATCATCTCATTTTCACCTTTAAGTGTATGATATTCTTGAAGAAAATTTGAAATTTTTTCATTGAGTTTTTCTAAAGCTGTTTGGTTCTCCATGCTTATTCCTTAATATTAATTAATAAATTTGTTCTTTAGAATTCTAACATAATTAAAGTACATAGGATAAATATTATCTCTAATTTGCTATAATTTATAGATTCTAAAGAAGGGATGCATATGAATAGATTTGAAGATTACTGCACAAAATTTGTACAAAGTATTGGAAATAAAGAAGGAGCAATTTCTCCTAGTATAGTTTCTTCTGCTTCTTTTGCTTATAAAGACCCAGAAACTGCGGAAGGTATTTTCAATGGCAGTATAAAAAAACCACTCTATTCACGAATGGGAAATCCTACAACAGCAAAACTAGAATCTATTCTTGCTGAAATGGATGGTGGTATTGGTGCAGTAGCAACAAGTTCAGGCATGGGAGCAACAACACTCGCTGTTACCTCCTTAGTCTCACAAGGAGATGAAATTATCAGCATTGGTGGACTTTTTGGTGGTACATACTCACTATTTAATGAAACGCTTCGCAGATTTGGTATCACAACACACTTTTTTGATGTTGATGATTTAGACAATATCAACAATGCAATCAATGATAAAACAAAAATAATTTTTTTAGAAAGTGTGGGAAATCCAAATATGCGGCTTCCTGACATAAAAAAAATTGCTGCTATTGCAGATACAAAGGGAGTGGCACTACTCGTTGACAACACTATCACACCATTAAGTATCTCGCCTTTAGCGCTTGGTGCAGATATCACTATCTATTCAACAACAAAAATTATATCTGGAAACTCTTCAGCCTTGGGTGGATGTGTTGTTTTTCGTGCAATCAACGAAAAAGATGATAAATTTAAAACAAAGCGTTATAGCTTTTTAGAGAAGTTCATGAAAGGTGCAGGAGAGATGGCACTCATTCCAAATGCAAAAAAAAGAGCTTTACGAGACTTTGGTATGAGTGCTAATGCACATGCCAGTTATCAGACTATGCTTGGATTAGAAACCCTTGCGCTTAGACTGCCAAGAATTGTTAAAAATATTGAGATTATTGTGAAGGAACTTGCAAAAAACTCTTTACATGTAAACCATCCATCTCTTGAGTCACATCCTCACCATAGAAGATATAAAGAGAATTTTCAGTTTGGATGTGGAACACTTTTCACGATAGATATGCAAACAAAAGAGAAAGCATATGATTTTTTAAGAAAAACAAAATTAGCAACAATTACTGCAAATATAGGTGATACAAGGACACTCGCTCTTCATATGGCATCAACTATATATAGTGATTTTGATGAAAGTACTAGAAAATTTCTAGGAATAACCGATGGTCTTATAAGAATTTCTGTTGGACTCGAAAATCCACAAGAGATTATAAATGACTTTTTAAAAGCAGCAAAATAGGGAGAAACATGGCAACAAAAACAGACTTAGAAATAGAAGAAATAACTTCACTGCAGTATCCAAAAAAATATTTTGTCTATCTACTCAATGATGACTATACCCCTATGGACTTTGTAGTCGATATACTTATGAGTATCTTTCATAAAACATATGAAGAAGCACAAAATATAATGCTTGAAGTGCATAAAAAAGAGAGAGGACTTTGCGGTATATATACTTACGAAATCGCAGAAACAAAAATAAGACAAGTTATCCGTAAAGCAAAAGATAATGGCTTTCCTTTAAAAGCCACAATGGAGGAAGAATAATGATAAGCGCATCACTCAATGATATATTTCAAAAATCTGTAATTTTTGCCAAACAACTTCATCATGAATACTTAACAATAGAGCATATATTTTATCTTTTGTTGAGTTCAAAAGAGGGAGCCTCTATTATAGAAACATGTGGTGGCAATGTTTCAAAAATGAAAGCAGAACTTGGTGAATATATCAAGAAAAATACAGAAGTATTACCAGCGGATGTCATACAAGACCCATATGAGAGTGTAGCACTGTCACGCCTTATAGACAAAATGGTCAGACATGTGCAGTCATCTGGACAAACAAATGCAGATATAGGTGATCTATTGGCAGCACTTTTTGAAGAAAAACATACTTTTTCTTATGCACTGTTAAATAAATACCAAATTACAAAGCTTGATGTATTAGAAGTTATTTCTCATTCAGATATAGGTACAGAAGAGGAAGAGAAAGAGAAAGAGTCTAATTTACGTAAATATACAATAAACCTTATAGAAAAAGCACAAGAAGGAAAAATTGATCCTGTTATTGGTAGAGACAGAGAAATACAAAGAGTGACACAAATTCTTTGCAGAAGAAAGAAAAACAATCCTATCCTTGTTGGAGAACCTGGAGTAGGAAAAACAGCAATCGCAGAAGGGTTAGCACTGCGTATTGCTGCAAATGATGTTCCAGAAATTATTAAAGACTCAAAACTATATGCCTTAGATTTAGGTGCATTGCTCGCTGGTACAAAATACCGTGGAGATTTTGAAAAACGTCTCAAAGGTGTTATGGATGAACTCAAGCGTGAGCCAAAAGCGATACTATTTATTGATGAAATACATACACTCATAGGTGCAGGTAGCACAAGTGGGACTATGGATGCGGCCAACCAATTAAAACCAGCGCTCGCATCAGGAGAAATAAAATGTATGGGTGCAACAACTTTTGCAGAGTATAGAAATGGTTTTGAAAAAGACAAAGCACTCAGTAGAAGATTTTCTAAAATTGATGTAAATGAACCATCAAAAAAAACAAGCTATTTAATTTTAAAAGGTCTGCAAAATAAATATGAAAAACATCATTCAGTACAATATACAAATAAGGCACTAAAAACAGCTATAGATTTATCTAAACGTTATATTACTGATAAATTTTTACCAGATATCGCAATTGATCTCATTGATGAAACAGCAGCCTCTTTTCATCTGAAAAAAAACAAACGAAAAAAAGTGAGTGCAAATGATATAGAAAAAACCATAGCTTCGATAGTAGGTATTAGCAACGCAAAAGTCTCTCAAAATGAAACAGAATTATTATTACATCTTGAAGATAGGCTAAGAGAAAGGGTTATTGGACAAGATAGAGCTGTAGAAACAGTTGCAAAAGCAATTAAAATATCAAAAGCGGGATTAACGCCTCAAAACAAACCTATTGCATCATTTTTATTTTCCGGTCCTACTGGTGTTGGTAAAACAGAACTTGCTATAGCCTTGAGTGAAACCCTTGGTATTCATTTTGAAAAATTTGATATGAGTGAGTACATGGAAAAACATGCACTTAGCCGTCTAGTTGGAGCTCCTCCAGGGTATGTAGGCTATGAACAGGGAGGACTTTTAACAGAAGCAATCAAAAGACATCCATACACTATATTATTGCTTGATGAAATTGAAAAAGCACATCCAGAGCTTATTAATATTTTACTTCAGATCATGGATAGTGCTACACTGACAGATAACAATGGGTATAAAGCTGACTTTCAAAATGTTATCCTCATAATGACTTCAAATATAGGAGCCCAAGCTAGAAATGTAATGGGATTTAACAAAGATGAATCACTATCAAAAAATGAAGAATTAAAATCATTTTTTACTCCAGAGTTTAGAAATAGGCTAGATGCTATCATTGAATTTGATCAGTTAAGCCAAACAGTAATTGAAGGAGTTGTCAAAAAATTCATAGCAGAGCTCAATAAAGAGCTTAAAAAGAAAAAAATAACTGTGACTGCTTCCAAGGAAGCAATAAAATTTATTGCAGAAAAAACCTATTCATCCGAAATGGGTGCAAGACCATTAAAAAGATATATTAAAGATAATATTACAGATAAACTGAGTGATGAAATTTTATTTGGAAAACTTAAAAATGGCGGGGAAGTAGAAGTAATAGTAGAAAATGGTAAACTGAAGAATATATGTAGAGAGGCTTAATGTACCTACCCCAGCTCGACAATTATTCGCTTTCATTTCCAGATCCACGCGATGCTAATAAAGAGGGTATTGTAGCGTGGGGAGGAGATTTAAACCCTTCTCGCTTATTAAGAGCATACCAAAGTGGAATTTTTCCATGGTATTCACAACAAGATCCCATACTTTGGTGGTCACCAAACCCACGACTCATTATGGAATTAGATGATTTTAAACTTGGACGATCTCTCAAAAAAAAATTAAAAAAATTTGAATATCGTTTTGACACACAATTTCAAGAAGTTATGCATAAATGTGCATCAATCCAAAGAAAAGATCAAAATGGAACTTGGATTAATGCTCAACTAGCTGAGTCATTTAATATTCTACATAGTGCAGGCATTGCTCACTCAATAGAAAGTTATCAAAATAATAAATTAGTTGGTGGTCTTTATGGATTGGTAATTGGAAAAGTATTTTGTGGAGAGTCAATGTTTGCCGAAGTTACTGATGCATCAAAAGCTGCATATGCTGTTTTAGTAAAACATTTAAAAGAGTGGGGATATGATTTTATTGACTGCCAAGTACCAACAGATCATCTTAAATCATTAGGCGCAAAAGAGGTTTCAAGAGACTATTTTCTAGAACGCTTATACAAGGTCAATATGGATACAATAAAAAATGAATGGATTATTAATAAAAATCTGATTATGTTTGTTTCAAATAGATAAGATTGTCTATGTAGCAGATGCTGGTATGTTTAATAAAGACAATCTTGAAGCGTTTGTGTGTGATTTATG
>DQUE01000078.1 GCA_015662405.1 Sulfurimonas autotrophica
CTCTCTTTTGGTGTTACAAAGTAACGTTTGATGTCATTTGGTGCTACTATGGGCTGTTGTTTCTCAAGCCTTTGATTAAACCCATAAAGGAGTGAGCCATCACTAAAAGCGACATTGGCAAATCGTGCCATAGAGACCTCTATATTAAGAGAGTTTCTATGTACAAACATCTCCATAATGCGTTTACTTGCACCCATCATATTAACAGGGTTTGCAGCTTTATCTGTAGAGACACAAAAATATTTTTTTACGCCACGCTCAATTGATTGCTTGAGTGTTTTATCGGTATTTAATATATTTGTTTCAATCATACGCATAAGGGTAAAGGGGTCTTTTTCACTGCGTACATGTTTGAGTGCTGAGAGGTTTAATACATAATCATACCCCCCATCAGATTTTATAAAAGCATCATATTCGACTGCACCGATATCAAGAGCAAAAGTAGCAAATTCACCATCAATGTAGCCAAAACTACTCCGTATATCTCGCACAAGCTCAACAAGATTGTTTTCAGATATATCTACTACATGCAGTTTTTTAGGGTTGCGGGCAAATATCTCTTTTACCACTGCACTCCCTATACTCCCTGCACCACCGAGTACCAAAAACCTTGCACCGCTTATAATCTTAGCTAACTCATCTGTATATCTTTGCATATCATCAAAAAAGAGCTCTTTCTCTCTACCTATTAGTTGTAACACATTCATGCACCTCTGCTAGCAATTTTCATACCATCAAGTTTTGGTATAGTTTATGCTTAAGTTTTAATTAAAAAGAGACTCTAAAAAGGATACTTATGCAAAATATAGAAGAGCAAGCCATCAAAAACTACCAAAACAATATCGAATTTTTTCAAAAATATGATGAAAAAATCGCTAATAAAATTTTAGCGCTAGAGAGTCTGCTTAACGATGGAAGACTCACTCCAAAGTATGATCTTATCTATGAAGATGGCTACTTTGATGTTGTTGAGCTTACAACCGGAGAAAAACTCTATAAAACAGATTCGCAAAAGTTCTCACAAGAGATTGTTGATAATATTAGCTTGAAGAAAAATGACCAAAGCTTTCGAAGTTTGCGAAAGATTAACTTTGAAGAAAAGGCACTTAAAGTAGTCAAAAACGCCAATGCCTACACAAAGTTTTCAGCAACTGCCGAAATATATCAGCTCTACCATAGTAATATTGATGACTCCACACATATGAAAGAGCTTGACAAGTTTATATTTTTAGGAGTAGGACTTGGGCTTCATATTCCAAAAGCTGTTGCAAAATATGACATGCAAGTAGTATTGATAGTAGAGGATAATCTTGAGCTCTTCCGCCTCTCTCTCTTTACAGTTGACTACAGACAAGCACTTGCAAATACCACAAGTTTTTTCTCAATCGCTGATGATGCAGATGGTTTTAGAAGATCTTTTACCAGTTTTTACATAGATGCTTTTTTTAAAAATATGTTTCTTAAGTTTCATCTCTTCTCCTCTGCTTATGAATCAAAAATTCAAGCGATTCAAACTATTCTCATCTCTCGACCAGAAGCAACCTACTCCCATAATCGTCTCTTAGAGAAGAGTCGAAAAGTTTTAGATAGAATCAATGAAGAGTATAAGTTTTTAGACCTTCGCAAAAGAAAAAACGATACACTATTTCAAGAGAAACCATGGCTTGTTTTAGGAGCAGGACCATCGCTTTACAAAAATGCCCAATGGGTTAAAGAGCATCAAGATAGATTTATCATTATTGCTGCATTTACAGCACTTAAGACACTCAAACGCGTAGGTATCACTCCAGATATTGCCGTGCAAATTGATGAAAATATCTATACAACACATGAGATGCTTGAAAATTTAGGGGACTTAGACTTCTTAAAAGAGACACTTCTCTTTTTTAGTGCCTCTGTCTCTCCTGAACTTTTTGAGCACTTCAACAAAGAGAATATTTATCTCCATGAAGATAGAACAAAATATAAACTCTTTCGTAGCACTCTAACAGTCTCAAGTGTTGGAGATACCATTTACGCCTTAGCGCTTATCTTCAATGCGCCACAAATCTATCTTTTGGGTATAGATTTAGCACTAAGTGATGAGGGACTCTCTCATACACCTGATCACTTTTTGGCACGCACTATAGACAGCAACGAATCACAAATAGAGGAGAATCAAGATTTTCATCTTAATGAAACTGTCATTGAAATAGCAGGGAATTTTAAAGAGAGAGTAAAGTCCACCCCTCTGTTTATGCTCTCCATCCCAGCAATCAACTCCTTTACAAGAAAATACAAAACATCCACACAAACCATCTACAATCTCTCAGATGGATGCAGGTTTGATCAAGCAATACCAACCCCCATACAAGATGTAACACTGCCACAAAAACAGAACAAAAACCTCTTACGCAAAGAGATGCGAAACTACTTTGACAACCTCTCGACAACACAACTTGATCAAAGAGAGATAGATGGACTCTATTGTCGCATAGGACAGATCAAAGATTACTACGCCATACTTGAGAAGTTTACAAATGCACCTCATAGTGACACACTTCTATTTAAACGCAATCTTATTACTATGGTAAGTGACATGTGCAATCATGAGTGCATCTTTGAACTCAGAGATCTTATGACTGTGTACTATATGAATACCACGCCCTATGCAGACGATTTTTTCAACACACAAGAACTAAAAAAGAGCAAAAAATTTACAAAAAAATTCCACGCTCTCTTTGCAAAAAATGTTCAAAAGATCATAGCTACTTACGAGAAAGATCTCTATGTATTAAAAGTGTTAGAGGAGGAAGATTCCCAAGCCTAAAAAGCTTGAGAATAAAGATAAGACTACTGAAGTAGTCTCATAACATTTTGCTGAACAGCATTTGCCTGACTTAAAGCATAAGAGCCCGACTGTGCTAAGATATTGAGTTTAGAGAAGTTTGCACTCTCTGCCGCAAAGTCAACATCACGGATTTGTGATTCCGCTGCCGTAACGTTTACCTGTGTTACAGAGATATTTCGAACAGTTGACTCTAATTGATTTTGCACAGAACCAATATCTGAACGGATTGCATCTATATCTTTGAGTGCATACACAGTAGTATTGATCGCTTTTTGAGCATCTCTTCTTGATGTAACATTAATAGTAGAGAGGTTGTTATCTAGATTTGCAGTACCAGCAGCTGACGCAAATCCAGTACCTTTACTATCATTAACAGTTTCAGTCACAGCTATAGCTGATAAGTCAACAGAAGATTCAAGACGAATACCATACTCTGGATTATCTGGCGTTGAACCTGTCGCTTCAACAAGACTTGCTCGCACATCTGCACTTTTAAGTTGTGCAGCCTCATTAAACTTATCAATCAGTTTTTGTGCATATTCATATCCAGAGATATCAACACCACTCGTATAAGTAGTGGTTGTAGAAACTGAAACAGTTGTACCATCAGCGTTTACAACCGTAAGGCTAAGCGAAGCAGTAGCACCACTGTTATCAGCGGCAGCTACATCAGAGAAACCTGTACTCGTCTCCACTAAAGTAAACTTACCAATTTTGTCAATCTGTGTATTGTCAATTGTGAGTTTTACAGTCTCACCCGAGTAAGCACCAATCTGAAATGATTTGTTTTTATATCCACCATTTAAGAGTGTTTGCCCATTGAATGAAGTCGTCGCAGCGATATTTTGTGCCTCTTCAAGAAGTCTATCAATATCTGCTTGAATCTTTTTACGAGTATCCAAGTTTTGACCATCAGAAGCTGCTTGAATAGCTTTTGTTTTAATAGTATCAACAATCTTTGTGTACTCATCGAGTGCACCATCAGCAGTTTGTGCCAAACCAATAGCATCGTTTGCATTGTTAATTGCCTGCCCAAGACCTTCTGATTGTTGACGAAGTGTATTTGCAATCGCCATACCAGAAGCATCATCTGCTGATTTATTAATACGCAAACCAGAAGAGAGAGCAGTCAAACTTTTTGATAAACCCAAGTTTGTTTGCGTCGCATTTCTGTGTGCGTTCATTGCTGAAACATTTGTATTAATTCTAAAACCCATAATAAATCCTTTTCTATGGAAGAGCCTTACGCTCTTACTTAGTTTTTTTGTTCTCTAGAGGCATCCTTGCCTTGAGACAATAACAATATCGACACACAAAAAAATAACTTTAGAGAATTTAGAAATTTTTTTAACCTTTTTTTGATACACTTCCACAATCAAAACAAAATCACTATATATATAGGATATAGGAAAACTATTTGAAATTAATAATCGTCGAATCACCCGCCAAAGCACGCACAATCAAAAATTTTTTAGGCAAAGAGTATGATGTCATTGCTTCTAAAGGGCACATTAGAGACTTACCAAAATCCCGTTTTGGAATCACTCTTGATGAAGAGACCCATACTCTTGTACCAAAATACTCTGTAGCAAAAGAGAATGCGCCAACTGTCAAAGAGATAAAAGAGAAAGCAAAAAAAGCAGAGAGTATCTATATCGCGACCGATGAGGATCGTGAGGGTGAGGCTATTGGGTGGCATATTGCCCATGCTATCAAAAAAGACCCCAAAACACTGCCACGTATTGTTTTTCACGAAATTACAAAAACAGCAATCAATCATGCACTTGCATCTGCAAGAGAGATAGATATGAATATGGTAAATGCGCAACAGGCACGTCGCCTACTTGATAGAATCGTGGGGTATAAACTCTCACCACTGCTTGCTTCTAAAATCCAAAAAGGACTCTCTGGTGGTCGTGTGCAATCCTCAACACTCAAGCTAGTCGTAGATAGAGAGCGTGAGATAAAAGCCTTTGTTCCTCAAGAGTACTGGACAATTGACACAAAATTCAAGCCAAATATTGATGCAAATCTCATCAAGCACAAAGATGAAAAAATTGCAAAACTCTCTATAAAAAATAAAGAGCAAGCAGAGGGTATCACACAAAGTGTCAAAAATGACACCTTTAGAGTTGCAAAGATTGAAACAAAACAGCGAAAGAGTTCGACACCTCCACCATTTATGACATCAACCTTGCAACAAGCCGCATCAAGTAAGCTCGGATTTACTCCAAAAAAGACAATGATGATAGCACAAACACTCTATGAAGGGGTCAAAACTCCCGATGGGACTTCTGGAGTCATTACCTATATGAGAACGGACTCACTCAACCTTGCAAAAGAGGCTGTAGATGCAGTTCGTGGTGTGATAGAGACGCGATTTGGAAAAAAATATCTACCAAAAAAAGCTAAAGTTTACACAAAAAAGGCAAAAGGTGCACAAGAGGCACACGAAGCTATCCGCCCTACGATGCTACAATTTACACCAGAAGTGGCACAGAGCTTTTTAAAAGCCGACGAGATAAAGCTCTATCGTCTCATTTATGAGCGTTTTATGGCATCGCAAATGGAAGATGCGATTTTTGAACAACAAAGCATCATCTTTCAAGGTAGTGAAAATGAGTTTCGAGCAAGTGGTAGAAAACTACTATTTGATGGTTTTTATGCTGTAGTGGGAACCGATGACAAAGATAAACTTCTTCCGACACTTAAAGAGGGAGAAAAAATAGAGATACAAAGTGTAAAACCCGAACAGCACTTTACAGAACCACCATCACGTTACTCAGAAGCTAGTCTTATCAAAAAACTTGAAGCTGAAGGTGTTGGTCGTCCATCGACTTATGCACCGACAATTGCAACACTCTCAAACCGTACTTATGTGACCATAGAGAAAAAACAGATTATTCCAACAGAGATTGCTTTTACAGTAACTGAAATTTTAGAAAAAAACTTTCCAAATATTGTAGATATTCATTTTACTGCCCAAATGGAAGAGGAGCTTGATGAGATTGCAGAGGGAAAAGTGGACTGGCAAAAACTGCTTTTAGAGTTTTATGAAAAGTTTATGCAACAGATCGAAGCGGGAAAAGAGAATATAGTCTCACTTAAGCTTGCAAAACCACTCGGAAGAACATGCCCAAAATGTGGTGAGCATGAGCTTTTACTACGTTCTGGTCGCTTTGGAAACTTCATTGCATGCTCAGGCTTTCCAAAATGTAAATATACAGAGCAGTGTGATGAAGAGGGCAATAAAGTCGAGAAAAAAGAGACAACCGCTGATGAGAAGTGTGATAAATGTGGTGCTGATATGATTGTTAAAAATGGTCGTAACGGACAATTTTTAGCATGTAGCAACTATCCTGATTGCAAAAATACAAAAAGTATCAATGTTGAAGAGAAAGTAAGCAAGACTCCTTGCCCTGAGTGTGGTGGTAAGATTATTCTGAAAAACTCTCGTCGTGGACCTTTTTGGGGATGTGAAAACTATCCTGATTGTAAATTTATCTCTAAATTTGAACCAACAACTATAAAATGTAAGGAAAAAGGATGTTCTGGTGTTCTTGCTCCTCGTACCTATAGGAACAAAGAGGTTTATGAGTGTGTGAAGTGTAAAACACGAACACCGCGCCAAGAGATAGACAAAGCATAAAATTAGACTTCTTTGCAATCAAGAGTATAAACAAGGATACAAAAAATGAAGATAGGTGTACTCTCAGACACCCATACAAAAGTAAAAAGAGCTAAGGCCGCTCTTGATATGCTTGTGCAAAATGGTGCAGAGTTTATTATACATGCTGGAGATATTGTTGAAAAGGAGATTTTAGACCTGCTTGCACATTGTGGCAAGAGATATATAGCCGTTTATGGAAACAATGATGCACACCTTGTAGAGTATCATAACAACTACCATCTTGTACAGGAGCCCTATTACTTTACACTTGCAAACACAAAGTGTAAACTTATGCATCTCCCTTTTTATATGAGTCAGGATGCAGAAGTGATCATTTTTGGACATACGCACAAATTTGAGGTTGCGTTTATCAATGGTGTTTTATTTCTCAATCCCGGTGAAGTATGCGCAAGAAACAAACCTACTTCAGAGTGTGCTATACTTGAGATACTTGAAGATAAATTTATAGTAAACTACTATACCCAAAAGAAAAAAGAAGAGAGTTATAATATAGAAAAAACTTTCGTATATAAAAGGCAAAAGAGTGAGTAAAAAGATATTTTTATGTTCCATCTGTAATATTAACAGTGGTACATGTAAAGAGGACTGTAAGTTTTGTTCACAGAGTGTACGCTACAAAGCAGACATAGAGCGTTACAAACAAAAACCTATGGATCTAATCTGTCAAGAAGCTATTACAGCGAGAGATAATGGTGCACTTGGATTTTGTCTTGTTACAGCAGATAAAGGTCTTACAGACAAAACACTCAAGTTTGTCTGTGATGTTGCACAAGAGGTACAAAAAGTAGCACCAGAACTTCGCCTGATTGCATGTAACGGTACAGCGAGTGTTGAGCAACTGCTAACGCTCAAAGAAGCAGGTATTAAAGCCTACAATCATAACCTAGAGACAAGTGAAGCCTTTTATCCACAAATATGTACAACGCATCCGTGGAGTGAGCGATATGAAACATGTCAAAATGTAAACAGAGCAGGACTAGTACTTATAAGTGGTGGCATTTTTGGGCTTGGAGAATCGCAAGAAGATAGAGTCTCTATGCTTGCATCACTCAAATCGCTCAATCCAACCTCTGTCCCTATTAATTTTTATCATCATAATGTTGCTTTAGCACTAAAACCAAATCCTTTAACAACAGATGAAGCGCTTGCGCTTATAAAACTCACAAGAGAGACACTTTGTGATGCTGATCGCATTATGGTTGCAGGTGGTCGAGAACTGATGTTTCAAGAGCGTCAAGCTGAAATCTTTCAAAACGGAGCAAACGCCATTGTTATAGGCAACTATCTGACAACGAAAGGACGAATGATGAGTCAAGACCTCGCAATGCTAGAATCGCTTGGTCTTGATGTTGCAAAAAGCGTCAACTAAAATAAAAAAGGCGAAATAATGACTGATACTATTATACTCATTATCACTCTATCGCTTATCATCATTTTTTCTCCATTTTTTGCTAAAATCTTACGCCTTCCTACAACACCTATTGAAATTATTTTAGGCTCACTGCTTGGGTATATCGGTTTTTTACATGACGAACATCTTTTTGATTTGGTAGCTGAATTTGGGTTTTTGTATCTTATGTTTATTGCAGGAACAGAGATTAATTTAAAAAATGTACTCAAAACCCCTGCTTATATTATGAAAAAAGCAGCTATCTACCTTATTTTATTATATACTTTTTCCATCGCCTTTTCTATGCAGTTTACTCTAGGAAATATTTTTATAGTTTTATTACCTTTAATCTCTGTCGGATTAGTAGCTTCTTTAGCAAAAGAGTATGGAAAGGCTCACTGGATTAGACTCTCTATGACTGTGGGTGGTATCGGTGAAGTAGCAAGTATCGTCATTTTAACCATCAGTTCTGCTGCTTTAAAATTTGGTTTTGGCTTAGAACTTTTTCAAACAGTTATGGCACTCTTAGCATTTTTACTTTTTATGTTTCTTCTGTTTCATTCTATGCGACTTCTCTTTTGGTGGTACCCAAAAGTTGCCATTGTCTTAATGCCGCACAATGATAATAAAGAACAAGATATTCGTCTCTCCATAGGAATATTTTTTCTTCTTGTAGGTGCTATGCTTTTTTTAGATCTTGAACTTGCTTTTGGGGCCTTTTTAGCAGGTATATTTATACCAACATTCTTTGAACACAAACATGAACTTCCTGAAAAACTCGCCTCTTTTGGTTTTGGGTTTTTAATACCTATCTTTTTTATTCATATTGGGAGCTCTTTTGATTTAAATGCTCTTTTTATAGATGGACTCGTTCAAAAAGCGCTCATTATAACTATTGTTATGATTATCATGCGTCTACTTGCTTCTTTGGTTTTTCTAAAAGAGCTTGGTTTTATTGAGACACTACTCTTTGCTCTTTCACACTCTATGCCTCTGACTCTGCTCATAGCGATGGCTACACTCGCATATAGTGCAAACTCGATAGACAAACTACACTACTATGCTTTTATTTTAGCGGCTCTGTTTCAAGTCATAAGTGTTATGGTTATTATAAAACTGTTACATATCTATAAAGAGCAAAAGGCTACTTAAATGAATCGTTCTGTATTGTTGCAACTCACACGCGACTCTATACAAGAAGTACTGCAAGCTAAGAGAAGCATTAAAAAACAAACTCTTTTGCAAAAACACCCACTCTTAGGACAAAAAGTAAAAGTAACAATAAATATTTCTATAGATGATGAACTCTTGCATTCTTATGAAAATCAAGGAGAGCTTGCACTTATTGATGCAATTATCATAGGTGCAAAAAAAGCTGCCTTTGAAAAGAGTACTCCACTGACAATTTCACAATATCTTCATTGTGAAATTGAACTCATTCTTGATACACCCCAAGGTGTTATAAGCCAAAAAGACCCTCCAATTTTCGAAAACTAAACTTTTTCTACAACTTTATCAGAAAATTTTGTCAGAAAATTTTGCAATTTAGGGGCAATAACTACCTGGCAGTAGCCTTGCGAAGTATGCAAGTTATAGTAGTTTTGATGATACTCTTCTGCTGGATAAACCTCAGGAAGGGGACTTACTTCTGTTACTATTTTGTCTGAAAAATTTTGCTGATGCTTTGCTATGGACTCTTTGATCACTCTTTTTTGCTCTTCATCTGCATAATAGATGACAGAGCGATACTGTGTTCCAATGTCTGCACCTTGGGCATTGAGTGTTGTTGGATTATGTATTGTAAAAAATATATCTAAGATTTCACTCAAAG
>DQUE01000044.1 GCA_015662405.1 Sulfurimonas autotrophica
TCTTCAATCTCTTCAAACTCCTCTAATGAATCAATATCACTCTCTTCAGCATCAAGATCTTCTAAATCAATGTCTTCATCAAGTTCCAAATCTATATCTTCATCAAGTTCCAAATCTATATCTTCATCAATATCATCACCAAGATGAATGTTTTCTGCCTCATCCTCTCTTACTATATCTAAATGTTCAGCATACAATAGTTTAGAGTGTTCAAAAACTGCTACTGATATAAAACCATCTTGTACAAGTACATACAGCGCTAAATTAGCATCAATTTTATCTTTAAAAAAGTTTGCCAAAAGCACAAACGGAGAAAATATCATATCGACACCAATATCTTCGTATTTTCGTTCTATCTCGTAAATACCCTCTTTTACAGTGTAAAAGGCCCATTTTTTATCAAAACATTTATACTCAGACATAGATAAATCATAATAATACCCAAGCCTCTCTTTCTCACATGTAGGAATAGCCCCTTGCACAATAGAAGTATCTAAAATAGCTATATAAAAATAGGGAGACTCTTGTATGTACTGCGATATAAAATCATACATTTGGTTCGTAGACTCAGTTATATTAAACTCTCTGCTTACTTCATCGACAATACCT
Source organism: Sulfurimonas autotrophica (assembly GCA_015662405.1). GTDB lineage: Bacteria > Campylobacterota > Campylobacteria > Campylobacterales > Sulfurimonadaceae > Sulfurimonas > Sulfurimonas autotrophica_A. The sequence continues at coordinate 610 of DQUE01000044.1, forward strand.
TTTTTTGAGCATAGCTCAATATAGACTAAAGTGCTTTCTCTTTTGACAACAATATTCACAAGAACTTTCAAATATAAAGACTCTAGTAATGTACTCAGCATTCACTATCCCCTAACGGGTGTGCTTTATTGTAGTTTTGTTGTTTCAATGCACTGCCTAATTTTGTATATATCTGTGTTGTAGCCATAGATGCATGCCCTAATAATTCACTCACATCCACTATAGGTGCTCCCGCATTTAACAACGAAGAGGCATAGGAGTGACGAAGCTGGTGGGGTGTTACCTTTAGAGCTACACGCCTAAATATTTTAGTTATCATATATCTTAGACTATTTTCGCTTAATCTTTCGCCATTTTTTTCAAAAAGAAATTTTTTTACCATAAAAACCGATAGATATTCATCAATTACTGCTCGTGTATTTTGTAGTAGTGGTATATCTCTTTGTTTATTGCCTTTTCCTATAACCCGTATCCATTCATCTGAAATATCTTTTAATTCCAAAGAGGCTAATTCTGATATTCGCAACCCTAATGTATAGAGCATCATAACAAGAAGCTTTTCTTGAAGATTGCACTTCTGTATAGCTGCAACAATATGCCCATGAGAGATAGGCTTTGGCAATGTCTTTGCCACTTTAATACTCTCGTCTGCTTGAAGCGTTACATGCAACCCCTCTTCATTTACAAACTCACTAAAACTCCTTATAGCACTCAGTTTTTTACTGATTGTTTTTGCATTAAGTTTTGCTATATGAATTCTATAAGGCATCAAATTCCATACAATATGCTGTGATTCTTCTATAATCTCTATAAATTGAAAAGCTTCATCAAGAACATCTGCATAAGTTTTGACTGTTAACTCAGAGTAACCCCTGTATCTCTTTAAAGAGTCAAGAAATTTTCGCTTATAACTATCTATTGACTTTTTCAAGTAGTTTCTCAAAGTCATTATAATATTTTGCCGCTTCACGAACAAGCTCTTTGTCCGTAATAACACTCGGTGCAAGTTTTTTATATGAATTTACCATGATTTCACTCATAACCTTTATTCTCGTTCTGTCTGCATCACTGATACTCTCTTTTTCTGCTATTGCATTAATCTGTGCCATATACTTTCTTGCTTCTTCTATGTACTCTTGATATTTCATAGAGGTTTTTGACTGTGCCATAATTGTTGCTGCCATTCGGTTATAAATATCCATGCTAAAAGCTTCATTAGCAAGCTTATAAGCTTCATCATAATCTCCTATTTCATAGTAATATTTTGCTACTATAGATTTTTCATACGATGGATGCATTAAAAAATAAATAGCCATTGTCACTATAAATAAAACCGCTAAAGCTGGAAAAACTATCTTATTGTTCATGTTTACACAACCCCTCTTTTATCAACGCTCTTGCTTTTTCAAGTTCAAGCCCCTTTATATCTATGAGATCACTGATATAATAGTTTATTGTACCAAAAGGCTTAGGCACAATAAACCTATCCCATGAATTTAACTGCCAATAACGACTTGGTTTAATCGATACAAGAGTGATTTTCACATCTGCTTTTTGTGCCATTACAATTATACCATCAGCCACTTCATGGCGTGGTCCTTTTGGTCCATCTGGTGTAATTCCCAAATCATAACCCTCTTTGAGACTCTTTATCGCCTGCAGTAGTGCCCTTGCAGCATTACGCCTACTTGAACCTCTAATAGTTCCAAAACCAAAATAACGAAGTGTTTTTGCTATAAGTGTCCCATCAAAATGATCTGAAATTATCAGTTTTACAAAAGGAGTTTTTCTATAGTGTAAGTAAGCATAAGGAATCATCAAAAGCTCTCCATGCCAACAAGCCATAATAAAATTCTCTTTGCCAAGTGTTGTGGGCGCATAAAACACTTTTTTATTCGTCATATAAAGTAATCGTATAAATACAGAGCCTAAAAAAGGGAGCAGTAAAAGAGCAAGTTTACGACTGAACTTTTTAAGCAAGGAGTTCACCTGTTAAAATTGTTCTGCCGATAGAAGTAATTTTAACATCTCTAAACTCTCCTAATAACTCCTCAGAGCCTTTTACTTTAATCACAAGGTTATTATCACTTCTACCTGAGACATAATTATCTTTGTTTAAACTTTCAAAATAGACGCGAAAAGTTTTACCTAGGTACTTCGCATGCATTTCATCCAACAGTTCATTGTGGAGTGCCTGTAAATAAGCCAATCTTTCTGAAGCAACCTCTCCATCGACCACATTTGTAAAATGTGCTGCTTCTGTCTCCGGACGAGGTGAATACTTAAAAGAGAAAATCTGATCAAATTTCACCTGCTTCATCACATCAATAGTATCAGCAAAATCCTCATCACTCTCCCCTGGAAACCCTACAATAATATCTGTAGATATGCTCACATCAGGAGACTCATCACGGAGTTTTTGCACACGATTTAAAAACCACTCTTTTGTATATCCACGTTTCATACTTTTAAGAATTTTTGTTGAACCGCTCTGTAGAGGCATATGCATCGATTTGCATATTTTAGGATTTTTAGCAAACTCTTCTATAAATTCATCATCCATATGAAGAGGATGTGGCGATGTAAAACGGATACGCTCTAAGCCCTCTATCTTAGAGAGTCGTCTTAACAGCTCTGTAAAATTAACTTTTTCATGCGCACTTGATGAGAATCGGCGTCCGTAATTGTTCACATTTTGACCAAGTAAAAATATCTCTTTTGCACCACTGTTTACAGCCCGTTTTGCTTCATTGATTATCAATGCATCAGGAATGGAAATCTCATCACCACGGGTTTTTGGCACTATACAAAAGGTACATCGCTTGTCACAGCCAATAGAGATATTAATATATGCCTTATAGGGTGATGTTCTAAAATCATCAAAAGCAAATTCACTCTCATCATAATTTATATCTATCTCAACTGCTTTATCTTTATGTAAAACTTCACTAATTTTAGAGACATTTCTAGCCCCTAAAACAAAATTTACATAAGGAGCACGCTTTATAATCTCTTCGCCAAGGTGGGAAGCTGTACATCCACAAACCCCGATTTTTGCTGATGATTTTTTCCTTTTATTGAAACCGCCAAGCTCAGAAAAGAGTTTCTGTACAGGACGCTCTCTTACAGAACATGTATTTATTAAAATAAGGTCAGCTTCTTCAAGAGTTTGTGTTGTTTCATAGCCCTCTTTTTCGCGCAGCTGTGCGATCATATGCTCAGAGTCACGAGAGTTCATAGCACAACCCAAGGTTTCAATAAATAACTTTTTACTCATTAATGCCTCTTAACTCATTATATGAACTTGGTATATGTAATCATTGTCTGACAACCCGTACTTCACTTCACTCATATAAAAACTTTTGCCCATCGCTTCATAATGGTCTTGCAGTTCTAATAAATCTTTATGGGAGTTTTCTCTATCAAAATAAAATATTATACTCTCATTTTTTGCCACTTCAGCATCTAACTTAGCCAAATCAACTTTTTTCGGTTTTGCATCTAAATCAGTTCTTGCAAATTTTAAATCCATCCATCTATCCTTATGTTATTAAAGTCTTGCATTATACTTACTATCTACTAAAAATTGGGTTAAAGCAACTTTTAGTAGATTTTTGGTATACTTATGCACTTCAATTAAGAAATCCCCCACATCACTATTATTAATGTTAGATTTCTTAAAAATACTAAGGAATTCACTATGGAAAAAATTTTAGATATAGCCGAAGCTATCGGACATGAAAAAGGTTTAGAACCTGAAAAAGTAATGCAAGCCCTCAAAACTGCTTTTGTACAAACTGCCAAAAGAGTCATCGGACAAAATCTTGCTTTTGAAGCACAGATTGATAAAGAGAGTAAAAATATAAAAATTATTCAGACTATTACAGTTGTTGCTGATGATGATGAAAAACTTCAAGATCAAGAGCTTGCTCCTGCATATATCTCTTTAACAGAAGCAAAAGAGTATGATGACCAAGTAGAGCTCGGTGATCAACTTCAAATAGACCATAACCTTGAAGAGTATGGACGAACTGCTGCATCACAACTGCACCGTGAAATAGAGTACCATATACAAAGACTCGTAGAGGATGAAATTTATACCAAATACAAATCAAAAGTCGGCACACTTGTAAGTGGTCGTGTCACACGCGTCGATGCGCAAAACAACACCTATATAGAAGTTGATGAAATTCGTGCAATTTTACCTATGAAAAGCCGTATAAAAGGCGAAATATTTAAAGTAGGTGATCACATAAAAGCGGTTGTAAGACGTGTCAATATGGACAAAGAAAATGGAATGCAAATCGAACTTTCTCGCACATCTCCTAAATTTTTAGAGGCTCTTTTAGCGCTTGAAGTACCCGAGATTGCAGAAGGTTCTGTCGTCATCGAAAAATCTGCACGTATTCCAGGTGAGCGTGCAAAAATCGCTCTTTTAAGTACACACCCACAAGTAGATGCTGTTGGTGCAACTGTCGGGGTAAAAGGTGTCCGTATCAATGCAGTAAGTCAAGAGCTTATCGGTGAAAATATCGACTGTATAGAGTACACAACTATTCCTGAACTTTTTGTATCTCGTACTATGAGTCCAGCAATTATTTCTCATGTAGAAATTATAAAAAATGAAGAGGGTGAAAATGAAAAAGCCATCATCACACTCCCTGTTGACCAAAAAAGTAAAGCAATCGGAAAAAGTGGTATCAACATTCGCCTTGCATCCATGCTCACAGGTATGCAGATAGAGTTAATCGAAAATGATGCTGTAACAACGAATGAAGAGGGTAAAATCGAAGAACAAAAAGAGAGCGTAGATGCACTAGAAGCACTCTTTCGTTAAATGTACTTAGGTTAAAACCTAGGTCTTTAAAATAGCTACCCTCTCCCCATATAGGGATTTAATTTTAAAAGCAACATATCTGCTAGCATATTTCCAAGCAGGGTCAAAAACGCTGTTATCATCAAAATGCCCATAATAATCGGATAATCTCTTGAGAGTGCCGATAGATAAAATAACTGCCCCATTCCCTCAATACCAAAAATGGACTCCAAAATAACACTGCCGCCAATGAGACCCGGTAATGAGAGTCCCAATAGTGTAATAATAGGTGGCATTAAGTTTGGTAAAATATAGTAGCGCAAAAGCTTACCCTCACTCAAACCTCGAGAGCGTGCAAAAAAGTAGTAATCACTCTTTAGGATCTCAAGTGTGAGAGAACGGATATAAATTATCATACTCCCTACTCCTGTAAATATCATGACAGTTATAGGCAGAGTCACATGCCAGGCCATATCCAAATAGTTTGCAAACCCCTCTTTTGGCTCAATCGAGTGGAGTCCTGCTACAGGAAACCACTCTAGCTTTATAGCAAAAAAGATGATCAATAACAGTGCTAAATAAAACGCGGGCATAGAAAAAGAGACTAACGCTATTTGACGTATAATATAGTCACTCTTTTTTGTTTGTTGCAGCGCTGCTTTGATACCAAGATATAAGGAGAGAACAAAAACGACGACTAAAGCGATACTATTCATCCAGAGTGTCACAGGAAGTCGTTTAAGTATCTCAGAACTTACATCCTGCCCACTCACAAAGGAGATACCAAAATGAAGAGTACTAATATTTTTCATCCATGCAACATACTGCTCAAAAAGTGGTTTATCAAGTCCATAGACAGCTTTTAGTTTCTCTACTGCTTCTTTTGTCATATTTGGGTTCAATTCTCCCGCACCAAAGAAACTGTTTGGCGTTGCATGAATTGCCAAAAAAGAGATAAGAGAGATAAGAAACAGCATAAAAACGATATAAGAGGTTTTTCTTATAAATATCCGCATGGGGTATTGTAACATAAAAAGAGTACATGTGAAGTGAAGATTTATAGCTTTAAAAGAAAAAGAGAGTCTTGTCTCCCAAGAGGGAGACAATAAAAGCCCTAGTGTTTAGACTAGAAGTTATAAGTTAGATATGCTTGAATAGTATTTGATGTTTCATCATCACCAACAGCTGCAGTTTTAATATCAGCAAAAATATACGCCAACGTTGCATCTAATGGACCAAATTTTTTCGAAGCAGTTAAGGTAACTTCACTTAAATCATTATCACCAGCAGCAGCTGACTGATCAGCATACGTATAGTAAAGACCAAGATCTGTACCAGCAACTTTTCCTTCAACAGTAACATTAAACGCATCTGTATCATGTTGTGTTATTTTTCCATAATTCCACCATGCTTCAGTATAGAGTTTAGAGTAACCAGTTGCAGTTGCAGTTGCAGTGTTTGCTGCCGTTAAAAAACCTTTTTTATCTACTGAAGAGTATGAAACTTTAACTGTAGCAAGATCTTTTACTTCATACCCTACCATCACTGCATAGACAGAAGATGTATCTCTATTTCCATTTTTTACTTCTAGTGCAGAGTATTGCAAACCAGCTATAATACCTTCTACACCTAAATCAGTTGCATCAAGATCAGCTTGTAACCAGTATGCAGTTGCAAGTCTCGTCAAATCATAGTACCAAGCTTGAACAGTCAATGGTTTAAAAGAGTTGTTTATTACACCAACTGCATATGCACCATCAGTACCATAAGTACTAAATTCACCATTAGTATTTACAACTCCACTACCTAAAGTCAAAGGCAATCTTAGATTAGCTGGCTCTACCAATACACCGCCATCTGGCGTACCATTTCCGTTACCAACATACGCACCAACTAATGTAGTATCAGGAATATCTTGATTGATAACTACAGCAGCTTCAAAAGTATTTTTCTCAATTGACCACTTTTCAGTAAATACTAGTGGCGTATCTAACTCCATGCGACCAAGCTTCACAGTAGTCTTTCCTGCAGTTGCAGCAACCCAAGCCTCATTTACCCAGTTAA
>DQUE01000164.1 GCA_015662405.1 Sulfurimonas autotrophica
CATACCCTTCATCGCTTTTGAGTGCTGTTTCCATCGCTTTTACTAACTCATTAATCAATTTAGAAGTAGGCCCAAGGTCAAGCAGTTTTTCTTTGAGAACAGATTTTTTATATGTTACCTGTAAGTAGTACTGTACAACCTCTTCTGTAAGCTCTCCGTTAAGATTTTTCGGTGCTTTTTCCGTAGCTTTTACCCAATCTTTTTTTGCTTTTTCTAAGGCTTTGAAGCTAGCTGAAACTTTATCTACCCTGCTTTTATCTTTCGTAGATAATGCTTTTTCAGTTGAAGTTTCATCGCCATCATCACTGTCATCGCCATCATCTTTTTCATCTTCAAAACTTTTAAAAAGCTCCTTAACACGTCTCTCACGATTAATAAGGGGTTCTTTGTAGTCTAAAATAAAATCAATCAGATATGGAACAGAACAGATTGCATCTATAATAATGCTCTCTCCAGCTTCAATTTTTTTAGAAATTTCAATCTCTTCTTCTTTTGTCAGAAGAGGAATTTGCCCCATCTCACGCAAATACATACGAACAGGAGAGTCTGAACGAGACCATTCAAGTAGTTCATGCTCTTTTAAAATGTCAAATTTATCTATTTCATTATCTTCAAGCATTTTTCTTTGCGCGCTTCTGCGTGCTTCAGCTTCTTGGTCATTGAGTTTTTTCGCATGTTCACTTGAAGTATAAATACATTTTTTATGTTTTTGGAGAAGTTTATAGATATTTTTTGCTTGTGCAGCTGTTGGCTGTTTGTCAAAAAATTCGATTAAAGATTCATAAGTAATGCACTCTTTGGACTTATGCTCTTCAAAAAATGTTTCTAAAGCTTTGTTGAGTTCTTTTGCTGTCATATGGGAGGTTGCTCCAATTGAGTTTAAGTTTTTTAAAAGGTGGATTATACCGAAATACTCTTAAATATTACTTTTTTAACGAACAACTATTTTTTGGAACACACTTTGCTAGTAAGGTTTTAAATAGATCAACAGAGGGGCAACAGATGCAAACAGGCTACTATAATTCTGCTGCTGGAATGGTGACACAGTTTAACAGGCTTGATACTATTGCTAACAATTTGGCAAATGTAAACACAAACGGCTTTAAAGAGGATCAGCTTATAATTGGTGATTTTATGAGACTCTATAAAGAAGCAAGAGATGAACTTCCACATGCAAACAACACAAGAGAGGGAGCCGCTTTTTTCAATCGAACAATGACAAGAGCTCCACAAATTGTAGATGCATATACAGACTACTCTTTAGGAGGTATGCAAAAGAGTGATAACTCTTTAGATTTTGCACTCTCTCGAAAGGGTCTCTTTTTTGTTGTGAAAACACCGCAGGGTATACGGCTCACGCGTGATGGTGCTTTTACATTAAATGATGAAGGAAAGCTTATCACAAAGCAGGGGTATGAAGTTCTTGCAAACGACTATTTTCAAACAAAAGAGGGGATTACATTTGCAGAAACAGATGCTACAATAAAGGTTGATAAAAATGGTCAGATTTTCACAAATATTCCAAATACAGCGACCTTTGCGCAAAACAAAAAGCTCTTTATTGCACAGCCTGATAACCTAAAAAATCTTATAAAAGAGGGTGACAATCTTTACAGGGTTGCTGATAGTAACTCGCTAAAAAGTATTGAACAAAGTGGTGCAGTAAGACAGGGGTTTGTAGAAAAAAGTAATGTTAATGCTGTAAAAATGATGACACAGCTTATTGAGACAAACAGGCTTGTTGGGATGTATCAAAAAGCGATGGATACACAAATGAATGATATGAACAGAGACGCAATAGAAAAACTTGCGAAAAAAACTTAAAATAAAGGATAGTAACAGATGATGCAATCACTCTATACTGCTTCAACAGGGATGTTGGGAATGCAGACACAAATTGACACAACAGCAAATAATATTGCCAATGTAAACACTATAGGTTTTAAAAAATCACGCGCAGAGTTTGCTGACTTGATGTACCATGTTATGGAGTATGCAGGAACTTCAACAAGTGATACAACAAAAAGCCCTACCGGAATAGAGGTTGGTTTAGGTGTTCGTCCTACAGCAATTAATAAAATATTTTCGGAAGGATCTCTAAAGCAGACTGATAATAATCTTGATTTGGCTATTACAGGAAAGGGTTTTTTTAAAATGGAGTTGCCTGATGGTACAGAAGTCTATTCAAAAAATGGTGCTTTTAAAATAGATCAAAATGGCACAATCGTCAATAGTGATGGATATACACTTTTACCTCAGATCGTTGTTCCACCTGATGCAACTAACATCAATATTGGTATAGATGGTACTGTAACAGTCGTTCAACCAGGACAGACACAAGCAACGCAAATAGGGCAAATTCAAACGACAAATTTTATCAATCCATCAGGTCTACATGCTATGGGTGATAATTTATATATTGAGACTGATAGTTCAGGACAGCCAGTTGAAGGGATTCCAGGTGTAGATGGGTTAGGCACTATCAGACAGGGGTTTGTTGAGCTTAGTAATGTTGAACTTGTTGTTGAGCTTACAGATTTAATTACAGGCCAACGTGCTTATGATGCAAACTCAAAAATTATTACAACAAGTGATGAAATGCTACAAACGACAAATAATTTAAAACGATAGGAACAGCGTAAAAGCCAAATTAGTACTTATTAATATCAATTTGGCTTTCTACTATAATACTACTCTTTAATTCACTTCACACAACAATTTAGATATAATCGCAAAATTATAATTAGTTAACAATAGGATTTTAAATGCAAAAAGCAAACATAGATGGAAAAGTTTGGAAATTTGGTAAAGATATAGATACAGATTTAATTATTGCTGCAAGATACTTAAATACTTCAGTACCTGAAGAACTTGCCAAACATGTAATGGAAGATGCTGACCCTGAATTTGTAAATAAAATGACTCCTGGTGATATTATCGTTGCTGGTGAGAATTTTGGTTGTGGAAGCTCTCGTGAACATGCACCAATCGCCCTTAAAGCTGCAGGAGTTGCTGCTATTATTGCCCCTACATTTGCTAGGATATTCTATAGAAACGCTTTTAATATGGGACTTCCGATTTTTGAGCTTAAAGAAGCTAATGAAATTAAAGAGGGTGATGTAGTGAGTATAGATATGAATGCAGGTACAATTACAAATAAAAATACAAACAAAACGTACACTTTTACTCCAATTCCTGCATTTATGCAAGAGTTGATAGATGCAGGTGGTTTAATGAATTTTGCAAAAAATGAACTAGAAGGAAAAAAATAGATGAAGTCATATAAAATAGCGCTTATTAAGGGTGATGGAATTGGTCCTGAAATAATTGATGAGGCTGTAAAAGTTTTAGATGCTGTTGCATCATATAGTGGGTTTACACTGAAATATGAAGATTTGCTTATGGGTGGTTGTGCTTATGATATTACAGGTGATCCACTTCCTCAGGAGACAATTTCTGGATCATTAAATGCAGATGCCGTACTCTTTGGTGCTATCGGTGGAGAAAAGTGGGATAACCTACCTCGTGAAAAACGCCCTGAAAGTGGGCTTTTGCGTTTTAGAAAAGAGCTCGGTGTCTATGCGAATCTACGTCCTGCTGTTGTCTATGATGAACTTGTAAATGCCTCTTCATTAAAACCAGAAATTGTCCGTGGTGTTGATTTAATGGTTGTTCGTGAACTTATCGGTGGTATCTATTTTGGTGAGCCAAAAGGGCGTGATGAAACAAAAGGGTGGAATACTATGGTTTACACTCGCGATGAGATAGTACGCATTGCGCACCAAGCTTTTAAAATCGCTATGGCTCGAGGAAAACGCGTCTGTTCTGTTGATAAAGCAAATGTTTTAGATGTCTCTCAGCTCTGGAGAGAGACTGTTGAAGAGGTGGCTGTGGAGTATCCTGAAGTAGAGCTCTCTCATATGTATGTTGATAATGCCGCAATGCAGCTTATTCGTGATCCAAAACAGTTTGATGTTGTGCTTACGGGAAATATTTTTGGTGATATTTTGAGCGATGAAGCAAGTATGCTTTGTGGCTCTATCGGTCTGCTCCCATCAGCATCTATTGGTGATAAAATTGGAGTATATGAACCTATTCATGGTTCAGCACCTGATATTGCCGGTCAAGGAATAGCAAACCCTATCGCAACAATTGCTTCAGCATCTATGATGCTTCGATATGCACTTAATGAGGAAGTTGCAGCTGATAAAATTGATAATGCTATTAAAAAAGCTTTGAGTGAAGGGTATAGAACAGGTGATTTGGCACAATTTGATGCTAAAGAGGTATGCTCAACAAGCGAAATGGGTTCAATTATTGCAAACTATATAGAAAAATAGGTAAGAGATCTCATGCAAACACTCACTTTGGCAAATATCTATGAACTTCAGGGTTTAAAAGAGGAGGCTCTGGAGATCTATAAAGAGATTTTAAAAAAAGATCCAAACAATAGTGATGCAAAAATTGCTATAAGAAGATTGTCTGGCATGAGAAAAAAGTTTTTACATGTAAATACTCAAATGAAAGAGTATTTTGTTAAAATGGATACAGAAGTTGAGTTTAAAGAGTTTGAAAGGTGGTTACTAAAAGCATGGAATTAAAAGATGTAATATTATCAACACTAGCTGAAATGGAAGAGGATACAGTCCTTGAAGATCTTGCAAAAGTTACAAAAGAGCCTGCACAGGATACTTCTGAGATAAAAACTGAAAAATATCCACAACAAAAAAGTGAAAATAGCTCTTCTGTGGAGAGTGAATTACTCTATCTTAATTCTATTAGAGAAAGACTTTTAGTTCTTTTTGAAGGTTTCCAATCACCTAATAATGCAAACATTGAAGCAAAAATAGACATGACATTGAACTTTCTTGAATATACATTAGCAACCATTGATGCTCGTGTTGAAAAACTTGAAAAAGGAAATATGCAAAGATGAGCCAATACAGAGTTTTAATAGATGCAAATGATGAAAAAGGACTTGTACATAAAGTTTCAACTATCTTTTATGATTATGATTTAAATATCTTATCTAATAGTGAGTTTGTTGATAAACAGAGCAATAAATTTTTCATGCGTAGTGTTGTAGATGGAAATGTAGATAGAGATGAACTTATCAATGCTTTAATAAAAGTACTACCTGCAGATGCTTCTGTGAAAGTTATTACACCAAAAAAGAAAAATATTATTCTGATGGTTACAAAAGAGATTCATGCCTTAGGTGATATATTGATTCGTCATGAAGCAGGTGAACTTGAGGCGAATATAGTCGCTGTTATTTCTAATTATGACAACCTTGAATCATTTGTTAGTAAGTTTAATATACCCTATGTAACTATTTCTCATGAAGGACTACAGCGTCAAGAGCATGAAAATAAGGTTATAGAGGCTATTAACAGGTTTGATGCTATTGATTTTATTGTTTTGGCAAAATATATGCGGATTTTAACTCCAAGATTTGTCGAAACATTTGAAAACAGGATTATAAACATTCATCACTCATTTTTACCTGCATTTATAGGTGCAAATCCATATAAGCAAGCATATGACAGGGGTGTCAAAATCATCGGAGCAACAGCACATTTTGTAAATAACGACCTTGATGAAGGACCTATTATTGCCCAAGAGACCATACATGTAACACATGCATACAGCTGGAAGGATATGCAACGTGCAGGAAAAGATGTCGAAAAAGTAGTTCTTTCTCGTGCATTAAAACTTGCACTTGAAGATAGAATTTTTACATATGCTAACAGAACGGTAATCTTTTAATGTCATTTAATGTAGTTTTAGTACATCCTCAAATACCAAATAATACGGGTGCTATTGGAAGACTCTGTGTCAATGCAGGTGCAATATTACATCTTATTAAGCCTATTGGATTTGATATAGACGAAAAGGCTGTCCGTAGAGCAGGACTTGATTATTGGGACAAACTGGATGTAAAAGTTTGGGAAAATCTTGATGAGTTCTTTACATGTAATACCATTACAGATAATGCTTACTTTGCTACAACAAAAACAGAGAGACCCTATTTTGATGCACAATTTCAAGAGGGTGATTATATTTTTTTTGGTAGTGAGACAAAAGGTATTCCTGAAGAGGTTTTACATAAGTATAAATCTCAAAATATTACGATTCCTATGACAAAAGAGGGACGAAGCCTTAATCTAGCAATTAGCACTGGTATTATATTATATGAAGCCATTCGTCAAAACTATAGTATTTTTTCAAAGGTGTAAAGTATGAGTAGTTTTTTTGATACAATAATGACAGTTTTATTTGTTTTTTTTATGATCTTTATATTTGCTGGTTACCATAAAACAAAATCGCAAGAACGCGAAAAAGACAAAGAGCTCAAATCCTAAAATAATTTTTCTGCCCAATATTCTAGTTGGGCTTCGAACTTTTCAAATAAACTCTCTGCATTTTTCATTATATATGACATTTTATCCCCTTTTTATGAAATAATTTTTGCAAAAATAATAAAAATATTTCAAAAATATTTCAAATTGTCAAATATTTTTTGACATTCTTTCATTTTTAGACTATACTATTGCACAATTAATAGAAAAAGGGGTTCAGGATGAATAGTTTTGTAGATATTGTAGAAGAGATTAAGAGTATAATCTCTGATGAAGTTGCTCCAAAAAAGGTGTTTGATAAAGATGTAGCTGCGGTATTGGGCATTTCACAAATGAATTTTGCAACAATGAAAAAGCGTAATAAAATCCCATTTAATGAGCTACTGGATTTTTGTGCAAAAAGAAGTATCTCTATTAACTGGCTCTTATATGGACAGTCTCCAGAGAGCTTAATAGAAGCTACAAATAAATTCTATATGGTAAAATATTTTTCTGATGTTAATGCAAGTGCAGGTGGTGGTAGTGATATAGATGTCGAAGAGATTCAAGAGATTGAAGAGATTGAAATTCCAGAAGAGTTTGTATTTATGTTGGGCGGAGAGAGAGAACTGCAAAATATTGAAGCTATTCATGTCTCTGGTGACTCAATGGAACCTACTTTTAGTTATCATGACATTGTATTTATCAATAGAGCAAAAACTGATATTAACCGTGGTGGTATTTTTACTATAAGAACGGAAGCAGGGCTTTTTATTAAGCGTGTACAAAAACGAATAGATGGTAAGCTAGATATTATATCGGATAACTCTATATATAATACACAAACACTCGATGCCAGTAAAGTAGAAGTTATTGGTAGAGTTGTGAGCCGATTTGGGAGTGTAGATTAAAGACTATGCTTTATCATCTGATTTTTCATCATATTCGAGCCTCAATAAACCTGTTTTTGTTTCACACTATTGGATGTTGAGACAAAATGGTCTCTTAATGCGCAAAAATTTAAAAAGTATGAATATTGTGACTTTTTAAGTTTTTATATCAAGAAGTGTTCCTATCATCTCATCTTGCGTTTTTATAGCATCTACATTTACTGCAGTTGCATTTTGCGCAATAATTTCATCTGGAATCTCTTTTGCTAGGTCTGTTTGACTCTTTAATGAACCATTATCATCTGCTTGACGAACATTTGCGCGTAGAGAGTTTTCATTACCTACTATGCGCGTATCACTTGGTACAAAACCATCTGTATTTACATTTGCAATATTATTAGCTGTTGTATTGAGCATAGTTTGTTGAGCATTAATGGATGAAATATTATTTGAAATATTCATGTGATCTCCTTCGTATTATTATAGCATAAAGTAGATATCAGTCTGCAACATTTGATACGCTTGAGGATTTTCATGCTATTTTTTTGTAAAAATAATCTAATAAGTATTGCAAATATTTGTTAACAGAGTATAAGGAGTAAATGAACAGATATCGCATATTATTGCAATATCTGTTTATGAGTTAGTGAAGTTCTGCGTTTAACTTTACTTCTCTTGTTGAGCGAGATGCAGTAATCTCACCTGTAAGAGAATTTTGTCTAAAATGAAGTCCGTTAAAGAAAGCGAGCTGTTTTCCTTTGAAAATTTCACCTTCTATTGTAACACCTTTGTTTACTTCACGGATTTTTTCAAGTTCTTCAGGATAAATACCTATTTTTGTACCTTCTAATATAGCTAATCCAGCATCAATGATACATCCATCACCTAAAGGAATTCCACAAACAGAGTTTGCTCCTAAAAGACAATTTTTACCAATTGAAATTGGGTTTCCATCTGTTCCACTAAGAACTCCAAGAATGGAAGCACCACCACCAACATCAGAACCATCACCAACAATTGCAGATGATGAAATACGACCCTCAACCATAGAGGCACCAGTTGTTCCAGCATTGAAATTTATATAAGATGCTCCAGGCATTACAGTAGTTCCTGCTGCAAGCTGTGCACCAAAGCGTACTTTAGCAGTATCTAATATGCGTGTATTCTCAGCAGGAATGATGTGTTGTAAAAATCTTGGGAACTTATCTACAAAATCAATATGTGGATACTCATTCGCTAGTTTTAACTCTATTTCAAACTCTCTTAAATAGTCAAGTTCTATCGGTTGACCATTTGACCATGCAACATTTGGCAGCGCTTTAAATGCACCATTTAAATTGATCTCACGTAGTCCTACTTTTGCTAAAGAGATGGCATAGAGCTTAAGGTATGTCGCCTCAACACTTTGACATGGAGCGTCTTGAAAAATAAAACATACTCTAAATTCACCTTCAAGACTCCCGCTGTTGCTAATTTGAGAGTAGAGTGCTGATACAACCTGAATATTTTTATGAGCATCACCATGTGCTTCATCGGAGTAAGGGGTAAAAGCATTAAGGCAATCTTTTAAAAACTGTAGGTTGATGTTGCATACTACTTCACTTTGAGAAAAATCTACTGCTATACCTTGATCGGCAAGTGCTTGTATAAAAATTGCAGCGCTACCAAAATTCTCATCCCAGTTGATAATTGGATAGGTTGCTTGAAGAGGTTTATCTACATTTAATTGTCCTAAATCTACTCTTGCAATACCAAAAGCCAAAGGATCTTTGTAGCCTTTTGTTGTTGTTTTTATTTTTTCTATCAATGCTTTAAAGGCATCTGTTGTTTGAATGATTTCCATTAAATTCTCGCTTCATTAATTTGATTTGCAATTATACTGAAAAACTACTAACAAAAGTTTAGAACATCTCTCAAAATAGTTTAAAAAATGTAAGAGTGTGTAGTAGAGACTAATCGAAAAACTTTCCCTGTTTTATAGTATCAAGTGGTTTTCTTCTCTCTTTTGTTAACCACTCTTGCAAAAGTGATTCCACAACTTTGCTAAGACTTATTTTCTAGCGGCTACGTGAGTATTTCATCGCTTCATCCCATGTGTCTTTGTCGATAAGGAGACTTCTTGTTACCTCATTTTTGGGTTTTAATATAAAATCCTTTTTGTTATGATGTTTGTAAAAGTGTTATAAAGTTTTTATAGCTGTCAACAATTTTTTGGTTCTTGACATTTTGCATGTAAAATTCTATCGCTTTTTTTCCAAGTCTTGGAATCTCATTTTTCACAGCCCAGCTGCTAACTGTACCTTCAGGTACTTCTAGAATTTTAGCTAGCTGTTTTTGTGTGATATTGAGTTCTTGACAAATTTCTTTAACGATATTTGATTTCTCTTTTTTTATTCTCTTTCTTTTTATATCTCTTTTTTTTGTTGTAGGTTGCTCTTGTTCTTCAGTAGTGACACAGTTTTTCTCGATCCATGAGAGTACATCCGATGCATTTAAAATCCAATCACGAGAGTTGAGTTTTTGAACAATATCTTTACAAAAATCTTTTGCATATTTTACTGCAGTTTCTTGATTACTAAGCTGATAAAGTATAGCAAAAGAGAGTTGCATGGCACCTTTTGAAGTGTTTCCCCAATCGAATCCATTTTTAGAGTATTGGTATATATCAGCGCGAAGCGGAAGATCTAACTCTCTATATGTTACAAATTTATTGCCAAGTAAGGTTTTATGTCCTTTGAAGACGTGGTTGTTCATTGTTAATGCCATGTTTTTTCTCTTTTATATTTTAAAAGTGTAATGATGTTCCTCTTCCTCTTTTAATTCATTTTTATGAGATATAAAAGTTTTACGATAAACAACATATATAAAACCAAATAGCAAAAAAAGTACCAATAACCAAACTAACATAGTAAAATTCCTTGATTTATGATAAGTAAGAGACCATAAATAACTTCGTAGCTAATGAAAATAGAAGCTATAAGATACAAGGCGAAAATCTAAAGGAGCTACTAGTAGCTTCA
>DQUE01000027.1 GCA_015662405.1 Sulfurimonas autotrophica
AATAAGTGTAGTGCATATAAATTTATTTGTCAAGTTCTTCTCTTTTAGTTTCTGCGAATAGAGGTGGCTGTTACAAATATATAATCTTTACCTGTAATGGTGACACGAAACTTTTTTTGTTGCAAGTACTTTTTTGCAAAAACAACATCTTTATAAAGCAGTCCCATTTCTGAAAAAGAGTAGTTTTTTACGCGTGCTCCATAGAGCATCTCTCCATCTACCCAGCGACAGTTTGGAAAGCCAAGTATCATAGCTCCCTCTTTTTTGAGCTGATTTTGTACAATGGACATGAGTATCTTGTTATATTGCAAACTTGAGCTTTGTAGCGTCCCTATACTTATTATAAGATCAAAATCTCCTAAATCTAATTTTTCTAGTTCATTGATATCGCCAACATAAAAAGAGACATTCGATTTGTCACTAAAACGCTCTTTTGCAGTAGCTATTGCTGATGCGCAATAATCAACTCCGACAAGTTCAAGTTCTTGAAAATTCTCTGCCAAAGAGGCAATGACTGCAAACTCATCGCCACTGTTGATGCCAAGATTTAAGATGCGTTTTCTTTTGTTTACATGGACATTCTCTAATGCCTGTATATAGCTATAGATAAAAGAGGCTTCTTCATTCTTGTGAATCTCTCCAAAAATGGAATTTTCTCCGTACTTTTCCTCTTTATCTGTGATATTTTTATGAAAACTACTCTCTTTATCAAGTTTCTCATAACGCATACAGATAAAACACTCATCTACTACTTTTGGTGTTAGCATTTTGCAGTGTAAAGTATGTGCCAGATCAAGCCAATTTTTATATCCCCTATATATGCATTGTGTATCGTTACATGTAAGTGTAGTACCATTATATGTGGACGATATTATGTCAGGATTTAGTACAAGAAATTCGACAACTTCTCGTGGTTTGAGACTCTTGAGTCTCTCTTGTAAGGTTTGTATTATTTCAGTCATGGTTTGATGGGTGAAGTTTAACATACTGGAATTATACACTTTTACGAGATGACTTTGAAAGTATAGCAACTAAGAATGCAAAAAATGTTCCAACTTTCTTCTTCTCTTACATTATTTTCAGTTTTATTTGTCTACAATAAACAAACTATATTTTAAAAAACACTAAAGATGAAAAATGCGAATAGATAAATTTTTAAACTCAGTAAATATTACAAAAAGACGCTCTGTTGCACAAGATATGATAAGTAATGGTGTTGTAGAGATAAATGGTACGGTTGCTAAGGCGAGTAAAAATGTGGAAGTTGGTAGTATAATTACTATAAACTATCTTAACGAATCAAAAAAATATGAAGTGTTGCAAATTCCAACAACAAAATCAACCCCAAAATCTTTGCAAGATCACTATATCAAGGAGCTCTCATGACATATGATGAAGCTATTATAAAATTTACATCACTCTTTGAGCATAAAATGAGTGATGAAGAGATGCGTGATTTTTTACTCAGCATACGACTTGATGAAGATACTCCTGTGGCAATTATTGCTGCTGCTGCACATGTGATGCGAAGTTTCTCTGTTGCACTCCCTATCTCTGAAGCGTTACGAGAGGAGGCTGTAGATATTGTAGGTACAGGTGGTGATAAAATAGGCAGTTTTAATATCTCATCAACTGTGGCATTACTAGCTGCTTCTTGTGGTGCAACTGTTGCAAAACATGGTAGTCGCTCCATCACTTCAAAAAGTGGCAGTGCAGATATGTTTGAGGCATTAGGCGTTCGACTTGATTTGAGTATAGAGCAGAGTGCAAGACTGCTTGAAGAGACCGGCTTTACCTTTATGTTTGCACAGAATCATCATCCGGCTATGAAGTTCATTGTACCGGTGCGTAAAAGCATTCCGGATAAGACTATCTTTAATATTTTAGGTCCTTTAACAAATCCTGCTGGTGTAAAAAAATCAATGCTTGGTGTGTTTGACAAAGCTTTTGTTCCAAAAATGGCAGAAGCACTACAGATAAATGGTGCCACATCTGCTTTGGTTGTCAGCTCAAATGAAGGAATGGATGAGATTAGCATCAGTGATGTAACATACGCCACTTTATTGCAAGATGGTAAAAGAGAGGAGTTTATCATTGATCCTCAAGAGTATGGTATAAAAAAAGCACCCTTAGAGGCTATTATTGGTGGTGATGCAAAGGTCAATGCAAATATTTTACGAGCTATTTTTGATGAAAAAGCAACAGATGCCCAGCGGGATATAGTGTTGATAAACACTGCGGCCTCTTTGATGGTAAGTGGTTTGGCACGTGATATACAAGATGGACTTGCAATGGGTCGTGAAGCTCTAGCAAAAGCAAGACCGAAAATAAAACTCAAACAGATTATAGAAACATCAAACAAGTTATGAGAAAAAGATATACATGTAAACTACAAGAGCTCGATCTTTTGGCAGATGATATTGTCAGTGAGTTGAAAGAGGGTGTTGTCATTTTACAAGGTGATTTGGCAGCAGGAAAAACAACTTTAGTCAAAAAAATAGCACAAAAATTAGGCTATCAAGAGGATGTCACATCTCCAACTTTTTCTCTTCAGCAATGTTACGCAGACAGACTCTTCCATTATGACATGTACAATCATGGGCTCGAGCATTTTCTATCGTTAGGGATGCTTGAAGAGTTAGAAAAGCCGGGGCTCCATTTTATAGAGTGGGGGAGTGATGACTTGGTAGAGCTTTTACTATCTGCCGGAATTGAAACAGTAACAATAAAGATAGAAAAAATTTCAGATGATGCAAGAGAGTATAGAGTATGCACACATTAAAAGCAGTGGATTTAAAAAAGAAGATTAAAGATTTAGAAATTGTAAAAAATATAAATCTTGAGGTTCATAGTGGTGAAGTGGTTGGTCTACTTGGACCAAACGGAGCAGGAAAAACAACAACTTTTTATATGATATGTGGTTTGGTAGAAGCAACAGAAGGAAAAGTCTATTTCGATGGTGAAGACCTTATAGGGATGCCCCTACATCAAAGAGCGCTCAAAGGTATAGGGTATTTACCACAAGAGGCATCAATTTTTAAGGATTTGAGTGTAGAAGACAACCTCATGATAGCTGCAGAAGTCGGCATAAAAGAGAAGGCAGAACAAGAG
>DQUE01000039.1 GCA_015662405.1 Sulfurimonas autotrophica
AGAGTACGTTTAGGCAGTAAACTCAAGCCTTTTAGTGTGGCTGTTTTATTTTCTGCAGAGCCAAAAATACGTTCAAATGATACTGAGTACCCATATAGACAAAACAGTAATTTTTACTATATGAGTGGGTTTAAAGAGGATAATGCTGCTTTAGTAATTGTAAAAGGTGCAACAAAATTCCATACATACCTCTTTGTAGCAAAGAAAGATAAAACACAAGAGCTTTGGCATGGAAAAAGATTAGGAAAAGAGCGCGCTAAAGAGCTTTTTTTAGTAGATGATGTTTTTGATAGAGATGAATTTGGAGCAAAATTTAAAGAGTTTGTTGATAAGAAACAGCATATTTATTATGATTTTAGCATTGAATACGTAAAAGTCAAAATCTTAAAACGCCATAGCAATAGTATACAAAGTTATGAAAACCTAGCAAGCTATATTGAGCGTATGCGTTTAATTAAATCAAAATCTGAAATAAAACTGATAAAAAAAGCAATCAATATTACAAAAAAAGCGCATCACATGGCGATGAAGCGAGCAAAAAAGTTAGCGTATGAGTATGAACTGCAGGCAGATATAGAGCACGTTTTTAAAAAGAATGGTGCCTACAGTGATGCATATACATCTATAGTTGCCTGTGGGAATTCGGCAAATACACTCCACTATATAGATAACAATAAAAAACTCAAGAAAGGGGAACTTATTCTTATAGATGCTGGATGTGAATATGAGTATTATGCTAGTGATATTACAAGAACGATACCCGTAGATGGAAGATTTACAAAGGCGCAAGAAGAGGTATATGCAATGGTTTTGCATGTACAAAAAGAGATTATAAAAATGATTCGTCCAGGTATATTCAAAAGTGCATTACAAAAAAAATCAGAAGAACTGCTCTGTCAAGGAATGATTGATTTGGGTATTTTAAAGGGAAATTTGAAAGAGTGCATAAAAGAAAAAGCACATAGAAAATACTATCCTCATGGCATCGGACACTGGATGGGGCTTGATGTCCATGATACATGTCCTTATAAAAAGCCAAATGGCAAAGAGATTCCACTGCAACCAGGTATGGTTATGACCATAGAGCCTGGCATCTATCTTGATATAGCGGATGAAAATATTCCTAAAAAATACAGAGGCATAGGTGTACGCATAGAGGATGATATTTTGGTGACAAAAAAGGGGCATAAAAATCTCTCTTATGCAATTGCAAAAGAGATTGATGCGATTACGCATAAGAGTGGTTTGAAAGAGTAAAACTGTAGTAGATGACAATAAAAAGTAATGTAATTGAGTTAGCAGAATTTTTAGAGGTAAGTCCACTAGAGATTATTGAGAATAAAGAGGTTAGAAAATGAACTATATAGGCTCAAAATTAAAGCTATCCTCTTGGATACTTAAAGAGGTAAAAAGAGTGGTTGGTAGTGACTTGTCTCAAAAAGTTTTTTGCGATATGTTTGCAGGAACTGGCATAGTTGGTAGAGTATTTAAAAAAGAGGTAAAGAGGGTTATTAGTAATGATCTGGAGTACTATAGTTATGTGTTAAATAAAAACTATATTGAAAATCATAAAGCAATTGATGAAAAAGAAAAATACATCGAAGAGCTAAATAATCTCCCTGTCATTGAAGATGGCTTTATCTATCAAAACTACTGCTTAGGTAGTGGAAGTGGAAGGCAATATTTTAGTGATGCAAATGGTAAAAAGATAGATGCTATTAGAACCAAAATACAAGAGTGGAAAGAAAACAATAAAATCAATTCTAATTTATATTATTTTTTATTAGCTTCACTTCTTGAGAGTGCAGACAAGGTCGCAAATACTGCCTCTGTTTATGGGGCATTTTTAAAGCATATGAAAAAATCTGCTTTAAAAGAGTTGATTTTAGAGCCTGCTTATTTTGTAGAGAATGAGAATGCACATCAAGTATTTAACAGAGACAGTAATGAATTGATCAAAGAGATTAGTGGAGATATTTTATATTTAGATCCGCCATATAATCAAAGAGAGTATGGAGCAAATTATCATCTATTAAACACAATTGCAAAATATGATAATTTTATACCAAAAGGCAAAACGGGATTAAGAGAGTACAATCGCTCTAGCTACTGTAAAAAAGCGAAAGTGCATAGTAGTTTTGAAGAGCTAATAAAGCATGCAGACTTTCAATATATTTTTCTAAGTTATAACAATGAAGGGTTAATGAGCAAGGATGATGTTGCAACTATTATGAAAAAATATGGAGAGTACAGTTTAGTTACAAAAGAGTATCAAAGATACAAAGCGGATAAAACTGAGAGTAGAAAGCATCAAGCAGATAAAACTTATGAGTATTTACATATACTGAAAAAGAGTTCATGAAAACTTCTCCTATACAATTATCCATCTATTATTATAAGTTGTTTTATAAAGTGGTACAGAATATGCTTTATAGGTTTTAAAAAATAAGGATATTTATGCAGTTTATAGAAGCGCTCAAACTCAGAAGCAAACTTTTTTTCCTTTTTTTATTAATAACCATAGGCTTATTTGCGCTTGGTTTTATAGGTGTAACATATGTTAATGCTATGAAAAAAAATATGGACTCTTTGTATTTTGGCTCTCTTATTCCTATCACAGAACTCAATGAAATTATGCAAACATATAACTATAAGCTTGCAAATACCATCTACAAAGCAAGTAGAGATAGCGTAAGTCTAAGTGAAGCAGCTACTGAAATTGAATCATCTCTCAACAATATTAATAAAAAATGGAAGAGCTATATGTCTCATTTCAAGAGAGAATATGAACTGAACTATTTGGAATATGCTGACTTAGAAATTGAGCGCACAAATGATTATTTTTATAACGTTTTGCATATGGTAAAATCATCTAAAGATTTACAGCGTATTTCTATAAATACACTTGAAAAAAAAGTCGAGTCTATTCATAATGTTTTAGAAAAACTGATAAATTATGAAGTGAATATGGCAAATTATGAAAGAAAGAAATTTTTATATACATATGATGCTATTATGATGAAATTAGGTATCTCTCTTGGGGTAATTATTTTGGGCGTGCTTGTTATGCTTTTTTATGTATTTGATAGTATTCAAAAGGATCAAACAAGATTGGAAGTAGCAACAAAGAAACTCACAGTTGCCAATAAAAAACTCGAAAATGCCTCCTATACAGACTCTTTAACAAATCTTCATAATAGAAGATATTTTAACTTAATATTTGATAGAGAGGTGAAACGTGCAAAACGAAATAAAACCTATATAACATTTATGATGCTCGATATTGATTATTTTAAACAATATAATGATACCTATGGGCATGTTGCAGGGGATGTGGCACTTAAAAGTGTTGCAAAAGTCTTAAAAGAGACGCTCAAACGCCCAGGTGATTATGTATTTAGACTTGGTGGAGAAGAGTTTGGTGTGCTATTGTGTGGTACAGATGAGACAAATAGTGCTAATATTGCTAGAGAAATATGTGATGCTGTTCGAGCAAAAAAAATCAAACATGAAGCATCTAAAGTGAATCAATTTCTTACAATATCTATTGGTGTTGTTTGCTGTATAGCAGATGATGCACTTGAAGAGGATATCTTAATCACCCGCGCTGATGAAATGCTCTATGAAGCAAAAGAGAGTGGACGAGACAGGTACATCATCACATCCAATGCCTCTAAGGAAAAGATTGCCTAATGTCCATGTTTAAAACGAAATCCCTCTTCTATTAGGAGTGGACGAATCTTTTCATGAAGCTCTCCTTGAAACTCCATCCAGTTTTCTTTGCAACTGCCACCACAGCCAAGCCTCTTTTTAAGCATTTTTAGCAGTGCTATCTGCTCCTCTTTTGGTCTGTGAAATTCACCTACAAGTGTGACAGTTTTCCCTCTGCGTTTCTCTTTTTGAAAGAGTAAAAAATGTTTTTCTCTTTCTTTTATTTCAGTTGTAACTTCTGTTTTACGAGGACTTTGTACTTCTGTCCAGCCATCTTCTATATCTGCTCCTATGAAAAGATCTAGCTTTTTTCCTCTACTCATGCATATACTTCTTGTGCTAGAATGCTCATGTTGTTTTTTTTGTACTCTTTTTTCTCGAGCGTATTGACTACATCATCTAAAGAGTGTTTTTTATGATTATAAACAACAACAAAAACTTCATCGCCTGCTTGTAAAAAGGTCTTTTCACCATAGGGTGTATATCGTGTTGCTCCTATACTTATAAGAAGATTTTGAGGCTGTTTCCATGGAAGCATATACGATTTTATATCCTCTAGAGGTCCGAAATCTGTTTGCGTGTTTATCTGAGTTGTTATCCACTGGATGAGTTGCTCATAAAAGTAGCTATACCCTGTGAGTGCAACATTTTCACCATAGGCATGGAGTTTGCCGTTGCGACGAAGAAAACTACAGATGCTGTAATTATCCATCACTCCGCCTTGTGTGAAACTATCAATAGGAATAGGTTTTTCAGCAATACCTTTTGAATCCATTCCCCAATTTTTTTTATCGCTTATCTTTTCTGCTCCACTTATACGGATAGAAACGTCATTATAAGCAGCAAAAGATTTTGGGACAATGCTCTTTATTTGCTCTGCATCATACGCTATTTCACACAGCAGAGCAACCTCTGGTTCTGCTTGAACATTGACATCCTCTTTTGGGAGTTTGATCCTCTTGGAGGAGAGAGGGTAGGTAAAGAGCATCTCTCTTGGGCGAATGTTATCTATTGCTTTTTCACATGGAAGATAAAAGGGAAAAATGCCTTTTGGAGCAGCTTCATCTTCTGTAATGATATCTTGAAACTCTGCAAGCTCTCCCGCTTGGGCAAGGTGTAGTGCAAAGTTACCTGCTATACCTAACCCTAAATAGTTTGCATACTTTTGCATAGCTATAATGTTCCAGCCTCTTTAGCAGCAGCAAACTCCTCATAACTTCCTTGAAAGTCTGTATAGGTATGGTCAGGGTGTAACTCAATAATACGCGTAGCAAAGGCATCGAGTAGTTCACGGTCATGAGAGACACAGATAACGTTGCCTGTAAATGCATGGAGTGCTTCACCAAGTGCAACAATTGCTTCAAGGTCAAGATGGTTAGTTGGTTCATCAA
>DQUE01000202.1 GCA_015662405.1 Sulfurimonas autotrophica
AATTATTGAAGATGTCGAAAAGTATGAGAGAGGCTATTTTAGCGGTGTTTTTGGCGTTTTTGATGGAGAGAGTCTCGATAGTGGTGTGATGATACGATTTATAGAAAAGTCTGCTGATGGATATATATATAAAAGTGGTGGGGGTATCACTCTAGATAGTGATGCCAAGCGTGAATATGAAGAGTTGCAGGATAAAATATATCTGCCATGAGAAAAAGAGATGAGATTTGTTTCCAAATTGTTTCCAAAGAGAGATAGTGTTGTAATCTCAATGTCTTATAATTTCTTTTGTAAAACTAAACACAAGGAAAAGTTCATGAAATTTAAAAAAAGTTTAATAAGTCTTGTTGCAGCTTCAGCAATTGCACTCACTGGATGTGGTGGTGGAGATGATGATACACAAGATCCGCAAACAGAGCAACCAGGTACAGAGCAACCAGGTACAGAGCAACCAGGTACAGAGCAGCCAGGTACAGAGCAGCCAGGTACAGAGCAGCCAGCAGTAACACAAAAAGAGAATCTTTCAGGTGAAATCACAACTGATACAACACTTACAGCAGATAAGGTTTATAGACTCAATGGGCTTGTAACAGTTAAAGATGGTGCTACACTTACAATTGAGCCAGGAACTATCATCGTAGGGGCAAATGGAACTGGTGCAAATACATCTTATATGGTTATCGATAAAGGTGCGAAAATTAATGCACAAGGTACAGCAGCAAAACCGATTGTATTTATGGGTGAGACTGCTTATGATGGTGGTGCTGATGAGTGGGGTCAATGGGGTGGACTTACTATTATAGGTAAGGCTGGAAATGATCAGGTTGATCCTTATGAAGTAAATCCTAGCTTTGAAGCAGATAGCTCAGATATGCAAGATAACTCAGGTGTGTTAAAACATGTGAAGATCCTTAATTCTGGTATTACTATGGAACAAGATAAAGAGATAAATGGTCTCTCTTTAGTTGGTGTTGGTAGCGGTACTACTATTGAAAATATCACTGTTAACAAATCTGATGATGACTGTATTGAGCTTTGGGGTGGAACTGTTAATCTTACAAATATAGATGTTTCAGAGTGTAGTGATGATCAGTTTGATATTGATGATGGATACAGCGGTACAGTAACAAATTTAAAAATCTATCAAACAACAGGAAATGCTGCTATTGAGATGTCAGGAAATACAGCTGCGACATTTAATGGTTTTGATATTCTTGTAAATAACAGTAAAAAAGAGGGTGCTATTTACTTCAAAAAAGATGGTATCGGTGGACACTTTGCAAATGGTACAGTTGTTTACAATGTAGATGGTACAAACAATACATTCGGTGCAATCCATTCTAAAGGTGATGCTAATGAAGAGAGCGTTTCATTTGAAAATGTTATTTTAACAGGATCAAATACAAATAAATTTACAGGTGACTCTGCTAACGACCTTGAAGCAAAATTTGATGCAGGTAGTGGTAATAGAAAATAACACACCTTTTTAAGAATGGTAGATCTTCTGCCATTCTTTGTTGCAGAGTACTCTGCAACTCCTCTTTTTTGTCTCCAAATTGTCCCCTTATTGTAACGCTTTTATAATCTCATTATGCTATTATCCGTTGAAAATATATATTAGATGGAGAAGAGATGGTTGTCAATCATAAAAAAATTGTCTATTCATGTGTAGCGTCGCTTGTTTTTGCTGTAACACTCTCATCTGCTACAACAGATGAAAAGTTAGCAGAATCGATTGTCGCGTTGCGTGGAGATGTTGAGAGACTCTATACAGAGGTAAAAGAGAATAAAGAGCGTTACTATTCACAGATGAAGTCCCTATCGCTACAAACTATTGATTTGCAGTCACAAATCAATAGAAAAGAGACAGCTTTGAAGCTTTTAAAGAGTGATTTAGAGAAGATCCAAGAGCAGATTCAAGCAAGTTCAAAAGGTGATAAAGCGATTAGACCTCTGGTACTTGATGGGATTATGCAACTCAAAAAAGCGATCAAAGAGGGTATTCCTTTTATGGTTGCTGAGCGCATAGCATCACTGCAAAAAATAGAGTCTGATCTAAAAAAGCATCTTATAACAAATGAAAAAGCACTAGCACTTACGTGGGCGAGTTATGATGATACTATCCGTATAACAAAGGAGATAGGACTCTTTAAGCAAAAAATTACGCTTGAGGGTAAAGAGATCTTAGCAAAAGTTGCTAAACTGGGTTCTGTTGCACTCTATTTTGAAACGCCAAAAGGTGTTGTTGGTTATGTGCAAAAGAGAGAAGATGGGTATAACTATAAGAAGATTACTGATCCAAAAGACAAAGAGAAGATTCTTGCTCTCTTTGATGCGCTAAAAAAACAGATTAAGACTGGATTTTTTGAGCTACCAAATGCTTTAGTTTTACAAGGGAGTAATTAAATGAAAATTCTTTTACTATTTCTATTTTTGCTACATACACTCTATGCAGATGAGTTAAGAGAGGCTTATGAGAAAGAGTTTGCATTCTTAAAAGCACAAAAAACGGAGCTACAAAAGCGTCTTCTTCGAGAGAAGCGTTTTCAAGATCGTGAGATTAAAAAGGCAGAAGCAAAAATCCAAGAGCTGCAAAGCAAAGTCGTTGCTCTCTCGCAATCTGAGAAGCAATTAGAGGAGCAAATAGCAAAATCAAAAGAGGCGCTTGAGGAGAAAAACTCAAATAGTAATATTACAGCAAGTGTTATTATTCAAGCAAAATCACTACTGCAAGAGTATGGCGTCGATGTGAATGATAGCAAAGATAGTGATGCCATTGCTGTTTTGCGTCAAGCTTTTTCAGATACTATTACGCTCTATAAAAGACTCTCATCACTGCAAAAGAGAGAGGGAAAATTTTATCTTTTAGATGGAACACAAACAGATGGTACCATTATAAAAGTAGGGAATATAGCAGCGTATGGTGTTTCGAAAAAAGCAAACGGTGCTCTTGCTCCTGCTGGAAATGGAGAGTATAAAATTTGGAATGAAGATGCATCTGCAGATGCGCTTGCATTTGCACAAAATAACCCAAGAAGAGATATTAAGATTTTTATATATGAAAATTTAGATAAAGATGTCGAGTATAAAAAAGTGAAGAGTCTTGAAGATACCATCAAGGGTGGTGGCACAATTGGCTATATTATTTTGGCACTTGGGGCTTTAGGTATGCTATTGTTGTTAGTGAGAGTCTTTTTACTTGTAAGATCGCGTTCAAATGTAGAAGAGATAACAAAAGTAGTTGTCCAAAAACTTGAAGAAAATAGAGCAGATGAAGCGCTTGATGCTATTAAAGGTTTCAAGGGTTCTGCAGCACGTGTTATCAAGGCAGTACTGAGAAATATAGATAGAGATAGAGATCATATTGAAGATGTAATTACTGAGAGTATTTTAAATGAATCGAGTCATATTGATCGCTTTGGAAACTTTGTGCTTGTTCTTGCTGCAGTTGCACCTCTGCTTGGTCTTTTGGGAACAGTAACTGGAATGATTGCAACATTTGATATTATTACAGAGTTTGGAACAGGTGATCCAAAACTGCTCTCTGGTGGTATTTCTGAAGCACTTGTAACGACGATGTTAGGACTTGTTGTAGCTATTCCTTTACTGCTTTTAGGTAACCTTTTAAGTGGTTGGGCGCAAAATATTAAAGACTCCATGGAGCAAGCAGCGCTTCATATTGTAAATATATTTGAGAAACATAAAGCATAGCTATGAGTACACTACTAAGCTACTGGAGCGAGTTTGTAGATATCATGAACTCTGGTGGAGTTATCATGTGGGTACTTTTTGCTCTAAACCTTGCACTTTGGTATGGTTTAGGGTACAGATACCTTACACTCAAACGGGGAAGAGATGGGAATGTGCGATACCTTATAGAAAAGTTAGAAACGAAACCGGAGAAAAATCCAAAAGGAGTTTTGGATTATGTTGTCTTTGATGCTTTAGAGGCATATAAAGAGGCAAAAGCGATGGGAAAACATCCAAGAAAATATATATATGATGCTATTTTCCCTTACTTTATAGCAGTTGGAAAGTACTCAACACTTGTTAAGACAATTGTGATGCTTGCACCACTTATTGGGCTTTTAGGAACCGTTGTTGGGATGATAGAGACATTTGATGCTCTGCAGACAAGTGCTATGTTCTCGCAAGGGGATAGTATTGCTGGAGGGATTTCAAAAGCACTCTTTACAACAGAACTTGGTTTAGTAGTCGCAGTTCCTGGTCTTCTTTTTGGAAAGATATTGGAGAGAAAAGAGGAGAACCTTACAGTAGAGTTTGAACAAATTGTAGATATATTGAGTACAAAGGATGAGCGATGAGATTTAGAAAAAAGAGTCATAATGTGGATAATATTGATGTCTCTCCACTTATTGATATGGTTTTTATACTTTTAATATTTTTTATGGTGACAACAACATTTGTGAAAGATATGCAGCTAGAGATCAACCGTCCATCAGCTGCATCTGCATCATTGGCATCAACAAAGGTGATTCGTGTCTATATAGATGCTTCTAGTGAGATATATATAGATAATCAGCCAGTGAAGTTATGGGCTATCCAAAGTAAATTGCGTGATCTTTTACGAACATCTACAGAGAAGTCTGTTTTGGTCATAACAGATGATAAAGTACCTGTAGATATTCTTATTGATGTTATTGATGAGGCTCGAATGAGTGGTGCGAAAGATGTGGCGGTCTCGACAACAAAAGAGATAGGATAAAAGAGTAATGCTAGCAAAAGAGTATGCTAAAAAGCACCGTTTTTTCTCAGCACTTCTTATTATGCTTCTTGGTGGAGTATTCATGGTTGTGCTTGTTGTCTCTTTTACAAAGAGTGCACCAAAAAAAGAGGAAAAAGTAAAAAAAGAGATGAGGCAGGTTAAGAGCGTAAAGAGTAGAGTAGCCGCAAAAAAACCAAAACCCAAGCCAAAACCAAAACCAAAACGAGCAAAACCAAAAGCTCCGATGCCAAATTTAAACTCATCACTAGGCGGTTTGGCGATGGATATTCCAGAGTTTCGAAGTGATAATATTGCTGGTGATTCAAGCAAACTGCTTGAGGATATTGCAGAAGATGCGATTATGAATGAAAATACTGTTGATGTAAAACCAAGAGTGACTTCACGTCCACCGCTAGAGTATCCAAAAGAGGCAGTAAAAAAAGGTATTAAAGGATATGTAGTTATTAACATGCTTATCGGAAAAGATGGGAGTGTGGAGGTTGCAAAGGTTTTAGAGTCACAACCTGCTGGGGTTTTTGATCAAGCAGCACTCGATGCTGTTTACTCTTGGAAGTTTAGTCCAGCAAAATATAAAGCAAAGCCTGTGAGAATGTGGGCAAAACAAAAAATTCGATTTCAGTAGGTAGTTGTTATGATAAAAAAAAGTAAACAAGCTCTCGTTTTGTTTTTATTCTTTGTTATATCTACAGTTTTGTTTGCCAAGGAAGACATGGTCGATCATGTAGCGTTAGCATCACTTATGATATATGATGGAAAATATGACAAGGCGTATGAAGAGTTATCAAAAGTGGATAAGCGTAGCCCAAAGTTTGATGCTGCAAAATATTATACAACTCTTGGTGTTCTTTATGCGAAGCAAAATAAAAGCTTAGAAGCAATTAAGGCGTATAAACGAGCTATTGAGGCGACAAAAGTAACAGAGTTTCAAGCTCCAAAGAGTAATGCGAAAGAGGAGTACCTCTTTTCAATTGCTAGTAAGCAGAAGAGTCCTAAAAAAGATGATCGCTTTGATGCACAAAAGAAAAGAAAAGAGAAATTAGAGCAACTCTATATCTATCTTGCAAGTGAGTATTATAAGATAAAAGATTATAAAAACACAGTAGCAAGTCTTGATCGTGCAGGTAAAAGAGGAAAAGATAGACCTGGTCTTTATAAGTTACGAGCTGAGTGTTATTATAAACTTAAAGAGTACCATAAATCAATAGAGGCACTCAATAAGGGCATCGAGCGTTTTAAAGAGCGTTCTGCAGATCTTTTAAAGCAAAAGGCATATTACTTAGCAAATTTAGGACTTTATCAATCGGCTATTGCTGCTACAAAAGAGTATATAAAAAAAGTTGGTGATAGCGCTCATGAATATATACTGTTAGCTCAAATGCTTTTAGAAGCAAATGAGATAGATAGTGCAATAAAGATACTAGAAGAGGCAAAGTTGAAATTTCCAAAGAGTGCTAAGGTGAGTTTTCTATTAGGACATCTCTATCTTAAAAAAGAGATGAAGTTAATTGCTGCGAACCTTTTTGAAGAGAGTGCATACTATAACAAAAAATACCTTAATGATGCAGTAGAGATGAATAGAAGAGCAGGACTGCAAGCACATGCACTCTACTTAAATATGCAAAATAGCGATAAAAAACAAAAATTGCAACAAAAGATTGCGATTTATTTGGGTACGCAAGAGTATAGAAAGATCATAGGACTTAAAAAGGCACTTGATCGTTATGGAATGTTGCAAAATGATAACTTGCGCTATGCACTTGCCTATGCTTACTACATGGTTGGTGACTATAAAGCAGCAGAGAGAGAGTTGAAGTATATATCTGATAGTGAGCTTTTTAATAAGGCTACTGTTATACGAAAAAATATTGAAAAGTGCACAAATAATAGCTTGGAGTGTTTATAGATGAGAAAAATAATACAAATTACCCTGCTGTTTTTTATAACTCTAGCATCAGCATATGCAAAAGATGTTGGAACTGTCTCTGTGTTTGCTTTTTTAGATGGAGTGCCACTAGAAAAAAATGAGATAGTTATTGATGCAAAGAAAAGATACTATACAGATAAAGATGGTAGCGTTGTTGTTGCCTTGAGTGCGGGAGAGCATCTTGTTGAAATAGTGGCAAAAGATGAAAATGGGTATAGCCTTGGCTATGTTCGAAAAAAGATAACGGTAAAAAGTAATAGAGATACACAGTTGATTGCTACATTCTATAGAGATGGAAAAAAGCCCTACCTAAGTGTTGATACGCCAGTTGGCAATACTACAATTGATCAATCCTCTAAGGTGTTTGGGTTTGCTGATGGAAGTGTTGTGAGTGATGATGAAAAGAGAGAGCCTATTGCAAATGCGCGAGTTTTTGTAAAAGGAACTACTATAGATGCAAGGACAGACGAGCATGGAGTATTCCACGTTAAAATTCCAGCAGACCGAAATGTTACTCTCTCTGTTGTGCACTCAGAGTACAGTGCGCAAACACTGAGCAATATTCGAGTAAAAGAGGGAGAAAGTGTTAGCGTAGTAGTGAAAATGACTCCTGCTAGTATGGAGCTTGAAGAGTTTATTGTTTTGGCACCAAGAGTAAAGGGGAGCATTGCATCTGTTATGGAGGAGGAGAAGAATGCTCACTCCATTACAAATGTATTAGGTTCTGCACAGATTGCTAAAAAAGGCGATAGCGATGCAGCAGGAGCGCTCAAGAGAGTTACCGGTGTAACCATAATTGGTGGAGATAGCGTCTATGTAAGGGGGCTTGGTGGGCGCTACTCAAATGTTGAGATGAACTCTATGCCACTTCCCTCTCCTAATCCACAAAGTAGAAGCGTTCCGTTAGATATTTTTCCTGCGGCAGCAATAGAAGCACTTGAGGTACAAAAGAGTGCAACAGCAGATATTCCTGCAAGTTTTGGTGGTGGATATATCAACATAAGGACACAGGAGAAGGCAAATGAGGAGTATGCCAAAATCTCACTTGAAATCAATGCACATGAGAGTGTTGGTAGAGAGGTAGTCAACTATGAAGGGAGTGATAGTGATTTTCTTGGTAGTGATGATGGGTATCGTGCTATTCCTGCAGAGATTATGGATGCCTCAAAGATAGTTGTAGGTCAGAGAGTGCCATCTTTTGATCCAGCAAAAACAAATCGCTATTTTCAAAAAATCACAGGGGCTAGAGCTTTAAATGTAACAGAAGAGCCACTCCCTTTTGGTGGTAAAATAGCACTTGAGGGTGCTCACCATTTTGATGTATCAGAGAAAGGGAAATTGGCATTTTTTGCAAACTACTCCTATGGACAATCAAGTAGATACCGAAACGAACAATACTATCGATATAACTATAATCAAACAACAGATTCGCTCTATAAAGAGCCAAATCAATGGGGGAGTGTCGATAAAACAACCCAGTTGTATAAACAATCAGGTGTATTTAATATTCATTACAGTTTTGCAGACTTGCTGAACTTAAAACTTGTGCATCTTTATAGTAAAATATCTGAAAAGGTGACAAGAGTCACTGATGGTATAGCTGGCTCTAATGATGATTGGCGTATAGTGTATGATCTTAACTGGGAAGAGCGAACACTTCAGGCAACACAGATGGAAGCAGACATAATCTATGGGCTCTTTGATACTAAAAATCGGTTGGAGTTTGGAGCAGAAATTTCAACAGCACTACTCTATCAACCTAGCAACTATAGATACACATATCTAGTGCCAACAGATTGGAATGATGTGCCAACTGGTGCTGACCCTTATCTAGATAGATATGCTGCGAATGCTTTTTTGAACTTGACAACAGATGATATGCTTTTTGCTTACTATATAAAAAATAGAACCACAATAGATATCTTTAGCGAAGAGGATTACTTTGAGATTGGATTGCAAGCTAGCACAAAAGAGAGAGAGTCAAGATACAATAAGTTTATGGTAGAGCAGGACTCTTTTGAGCCAACAGAAAAGATAGATACTATCTATAAGAAGCATCCTGATAAGTTTGATTTGGCTATCTCTTTTCAACCAGCCTATTGGTATGATGCTGATGTGAAAGAGCAAAGTTACTATGGAAGTCTCTTTTTTAAACCGACAAAAAAAATTGAGTTTTTAATGGGTGCTAGGGTGACAGATTTTACACAAACTGCCTATCAGTATACTTTTTTAGGTAATATTTTTAATCCTATTGAAAGAGTTCCTGAAACTTTAAACTTTAACAAGATTTTGCCAAGTTGTAATCTGAAGTATCAATTTGATAAAAAGAATCAGATCGCTTTTGCCTATTCGCAGACATATATTGTTCCAGATTTAAGAGAGTTTACAGAGACGGAGTATTTTCACCCTTATGATATTGCAACAGTAGTGGGAAATCCTGAATTACAACATACCGATATTTATAGTTATGATATGAAGTACTCGCACTACTTTTCATCAACTGAAAATATCAATATTGGACTCTTTTATAAAGATCTGCAAAGACCGATAGAGGATGTCATGAGACCATCTTCTTCTTTGCCGATTTATGGGTTTGCAAATGCAGATAATGCAGTTTTATATGGTTTTGAAGTCGATGGGAGAAAAGGGTTGGGATTTGTGTCCGATCAATTGAAATCTTGGTACCTCTCAGGAAACTTCTCTTACACAGACTCTGATGTTACACTTACAGAGGAGCAAGAGAAGATATATACAACAAATCATAGAGATCTGCAGGGACTCTCAAAAGTAGTCTTTAATGCAACAGTTGGGTACGAAGTGAAAAATAGAAGCGTAACGCTCTCATACAACAAGATGGGGGAGAGAATTCGTAAGGTTGGAATGATAGATGACAAAGATGAGTATCCAGACCATTATGAGGTTCCTCCACAAATTGTTGATTTTGTTTGGATTGAGAAGTTTGAAGATAGTTTTTCTTTGAAAGTAAAACTAAAAAATCTACTCAATGAAGAGACGATTTGGTATCAAGGAAACTTAGATAATATTACCAAAAAATTTAAAACTGGTAGAAACTATAGCATATCAGTCTCCTATAAGTATTGAGAGGGGTTTTAAAAGGTTATAAGATTGAAAAAAGAACAAATAGTAATAGTTGATGATGATCAAGATTTACTAGAATTATTGGAGTATCATCTTAAGAATGCTGGCTATAAAGTTTTCTCTTTTACATCAACAAAAGATGTGCGTACTCTTTTGAGTCAAGAGAATATAGCACTTATTGTTATGGATAGAACACTATCAGACATAGATGGTATTTATTATGTAGAAATGCTTAGAAATAAAAAAATTAATACACCCGTAGTATTTTTATCTGCTAAAGATTCACCCAAAGAGATACGAGAGGGGTTCTTAAAGGGTGCAGATGATTATATAACAAAACCTTTTGATTTTGAAGAGTTGATTTTGCGAATAAAAGCTATTATTCGAAGATCAAAAGGAGTGATCAAAGAGGATGAAGAGTCTGTTACTTATGGTGATATTCAAATCGATTTGAGTCTGCATAAAGTATATATAGGAAATAGAGATATTGATTTGACAAAACTAGAGGTACGATTGCTTCATACTCTACTGCAAAATGCTGGAAAAGTGTTAACAAGAGATTTTCTTTTAGAAAATGTTTGGGAGAATAGCAAACATGTGCAGCCAAAGACAGTTAATGTGGCTATTAGACGTTTAAAAGAGAAGATAGATGGAGAGTCTAGTGAGAGCTATATAAAGACCATACGGGGGGTTGGCTACCTGATGCAAAAAGATTGATACTTTAAGTGATTTGTAGTGGTAGTTTTATAATGCTCTAAGAGATGAAAAAGATTAAAAATTATCGTAATTGCTAGATAGATTATGCTATGATTAGAAGAAAAAAAGAGTAGGAATTACAATGTATATAGAAGATTTGCAGTTTTCATTATGGGCTGATTTTATAGAGCGAGATTACTTAGATAGGGAGTTTAAAGAACTCATAGAAAAAAAAATCATTAACGGAGCCACTTCAAATCCAGCCATTTTTAAAAATGCAATTTTAAACTCTCCTGCTTATAAAGTACAGTTAGAGTCGTTAGAAGGAGTTTTAGCAAAAGAGAAGTATGAAGCTGTAGCAATATATGATATACAAAAAGCTGCAGATATTTTAAAACCTCTGCATGACATGGGTGATGATGGGTATGTCAGTATAGAGGTTGATCCATTTTTGTGTGATGATGCGCAGGCGACCATAGAAGAGGGAAAGAGGCTTTTTCAAACAATAGGCAGAGAGAATGTTATGATAAAAGTACCAGCAACAGAGGCTGGATATATAGCGATGAAAGAGCTCACAGCTGTTGGAATACCTGTAAATGCAACATTGATTTTTAAAACATCTCAGGCAATATCCTGTGCTAAAGCCTTTAGAGAAGGTGCAGCTATTTATGGAAAAAGTGTTGATACGGTCATTAGTATTTTTGTCAGCAGAGTTGATCGCGCTTTAGATCCTCTTCTTGAAAAACACAATATACCAACTGCTCTGAGTGGTATATATAATGCATCTCTTATATATGAAGCGATTCAAAACATGAAGGTAGTAGGGTGTAGAGCACTTTTTGCAAGTACGGGTGTCAAAGATAATGCATTGCCTCCTCATTATTATATAGAAAAACTGTTAGCTTACAACAGTGTAAATACAGCACCGGTAGAGACTATAAAAGCTTTTTGTGCAAACGGTTCATACAAACAAGCCTTACCGATTGATGAACGTAGTATCAATGATCATTTTATGCAAATAGAGGCGTTGGGAATTACAATGGATGAGCTTTTGCAAAAGCAGATAGATGATGGACTTAAAGCATTTAAAGAGGCATTTCAAGAGATACTGGAAGCATTATGAATAGAGAAGTCGATGTAAGTAAATTGACATTTGAGCAATTAAAAAAAGTAAGAATGCATCTTAAAAAGATGATTGAAGTAGGTGGGAGTGATTTACATGTAAAGGCAAATGCAGTGATGCGCGCAAGAGTTAATGGAAAAATCATTCCGTTTGGTGGTGAAATTTTAACCACAGAAGATGCTTTGACATTTGCAAAAGAGTTATTGAAAGGACGTTTTGGAGAGTTTGTTGAAAAAAGAGAGCTTGACCTTGTGTACCCATATGATGAAAGTAATCGTTTTCGTGTAAATATTTTCTTTCAAATGGATGGAGTCTCTGCAGTATTTCGTGTGATTCCTGTGAAAATTCCTTCATTTGAAGAGTTAGCGTTACCTAATATTGTCAAGAGCTTTGCACAAAAGGAGAGAGGGCTTGTTCTTGTTACAGGTGTTACAGGGAGTGGTAAGTCTACAACACTTGCTGCGCTAATCAATGAGATAAATCTTACAAAACAAAAACATATAATAACCATCGAAGATCCAATCGAATTTGTGCATAAAGATAAAAAGTGTATTATCAACCAACGCTCTGTAGGGCAAGATACACACTCTTTTACTACAGCACTGCGCGCAGCACTTCGTGAAGATCCAGATATAATTTTGGTTGGGGAGATGAGGGATAAAGAGACCATTAATCTTGCCCTTCATGCGGCAGATACAGGGCACCTTGTATTCTCAACGCTTCACACAGTAGATGCGAAAGAGACTATTAATCGTATCATTGCACAGTTTCCTACTGATGAGCAAAATCGTGTTCGTATTTCACTAGCCGGAGTGCTACAAGGTGTCATTTCGCAAAGACTTATTCCTACAATTGATGGAGGTCGTAGAGCTGCACTTGAAATTTTAGTTCGTACACCAACAATTGAAAAACTAATTTTAGAAAATAGAGACTATGAGATTAGAGATGCGATTGAAGCTGGAAAAGAACACTACAAATCGCAAAGTTTTGATCAAGGTATTTTAGACTTGTATAATAATGGTATTATTTCTAAAGAGCAGGCACTAGAGTATGCAACAAGTGCTTCTGATATAGAGCTGAAGATGAATGGACTCATGAGTGGTAATATTGCAGGGATGGCAGTAGAGGAAAATATTGATATCACCATGGAGGATGAAGATATTTTTGATTTAAAGTAAATTTTAATTCATAAACGGGTATAATTGCGCCCATTTTAAAACACAAAGGACTTCATATGTTAGAAGGTATAGTTAGAGAGAGTATTGGCAAAAAGGGCACAAAAGCACTTCGCCGTGATGGTTATCTAATTGCGAATATTTACGGAAAAGGGCTTGAAAATATCAATGCTGCATTCAAAGAAAATGAGTATATCCGTACAGTTCGTAACAAAGAGACATTGGCATTTCCAGTTTCTGTTGATGGAAAAGAGATGCAAGTTGTAGTTCAGGCATATGAGTCTCACCCAGTAACAGGAAGACTTTTACATGTAGATTTAATGGTAGCACAACCAGGTGTTGTAACACATTACATGATTCCTGTTGAGGCTGTTGGTGATTCAATTGGTGTAAAAAACAAAGGGCTTGTAAATATTTCAAAAAGACGCTTACGAGTAAAAGCTAAAATTGAAGATTTACCAAAAGCAATCGTTATTGATGTAACAGATATGGATATTGGTGATGCAAAACTGATTCGTGATATTGAATTACCTGAAAATGTTCAATTCACAGATGCTGATCGTGTTGCTGTTTTAAGTATTATTAAAGCTAAGTAGTAACGAAGATATGCTTATAGTTGGGCTAGGGAACCCTGGAACTGACTATAAGGATACACGTCACAATATTGGTTTTATGGTGATAGATGAACTTATTCGTCGGCATAATGCTCAAAAACTCTCCTTTTCATCATTTTCTGGTGAACTCTACAAGTTTCAAGACCTCTCCTCTTCTTTAGATAATCATTTTTTATTAAAACCCTTAACGTACATGAACCTTTCAGGTCAATCAGTTGTAAAAGTAAAACAATTTTATAAAATTGATGATGTTGTTGTAATACATGATGATTTGGATTTGCCATTTGGGGCATTGCGCTTGAAAAAAGGTGGTGGACATGGAGGACACAATGGACTCAAATCAATTGATGCTACAATTTCACGTGAATATATTCGAATAAGAATAGGCATTGGTAAGCCTGAACATAAAGGGGAAGTCGCCTCTTATGTACTAAGCCCTTTTCATGAAACTGAAGAAAAATGTCTAAAGGAGCTGATAGTAAAAGCCTCTGATGCAGTAGAATTTTTATTGACACATTCACTTGAACAGACGAGTTCAAAGTATTCGCAAAAGGGCATGCAATGCTAGCGTTTAAATATATCGCTTTGCACTACTTGAAATATTTCTTGATTATATTGACAGCTTTAGTTTTATTTGTAGTCGGTTTTGACTATATGGGAAGTGCGCAAGAGTTGGCAAAATCATCAGCAAATCTTATTCTGATCTATTTAGTATATAAATCTTTTTCGGCTATAGATATTTTATTGCCTGTTGCCCTTGTTCTTGCAATGATCTCTACAAAGATCTATCTTATACGTACAAATGCACTTGTATCATTTTATTCATTAGGGTATTCACGAGTAGACGTACTGCGTCCATTTGTATTTGTAGCAACTGCTGTGATTATTCTTTTTATTGCTTTGCACACGTGGTCAAATTTTGCCCGTTCTGAAGAGTTTGCAAAAAATATTAAAAAAAATTCACAATACTTGAGTCCTACACGAGATCTTTTTTTTGCATATAAAGGAAAATATATATATTTTTCAGAACTTCTTCCCCTGCAGGAGACTGCTAAAAATATTCGTGTTTTTAGTGTTGAAAATGGGTCACTAAAAGAGGTTATTGTTGCAAAATCTGCGAGATATAGAGAGAATTATTGGTTTATCAAAGAAGCACAGATTATTCAAAAACCTCATGATTTATCACTTGCCTCACCAGGAATAGTAGTAACAAAGGCAAATGACTTGAAAATTCTAGAAGGTTTTCGCCCAAAAATGCTCGATCAAGTATATGAGGGAAAAGTGAACTTTACCATTAAAGATGCTATAGACGCAATTCGTCTACTTGATCAGCAAAATATAAATACAGAGAATATAAAATCAGCACTATATAAAATATTTATCTATCCGTTTTTTGTGCCTTGTCTTATTGTGATTATCTTTTTCTTTGTGCCGATGAGTGTACGTTTTTTAAATGTTTCACTTTTTACATTTGGTGCAATTCTAGCAACCCTGCTGACATGGGGAATTTTATTTTTCCTTATTAAGCTTGCAAATAATAAAGTTATTTCAAGTGAAATAGGCATAGTTGCCCCTGTCATAATTTTGGCACTATTGGCCCTCTTTCAATGGCATAGAGATAGATCCTCTCCATCTTAGGCACTTATAAGCACATTTTTGATAAAATCATCTAAAAAAGATTTGGGATTTTTATGATTGATTTTGAAGCATTGGCAAAAGAATATGGAACACCATTATATGTATATGATTTTGATTATATGTCAGCACAATATACAGAATTAAAAGAGGCATTTAGAGGAAGAAAGTCTATTATTGCTTATGCCGTAAAAGCAAATGCAAACTTAAGTGTTGTCCGTCATTTTGCAAAACTCGGAAGTGGAGCAGATTGTGTCTCTATAGGAGAGGTGCGTCGTGCATTTTTAGCAGGTATTCCTGCTTATAAAATTATATTTTCAGGTGTTGGCAAAAGTGATGATGAGATTCGTGAAGCGCTTGAGAGAGACATCTTATATATCAATGTAGAGAGTGAAGCGGAGCTACAAAGAGTTGAAGTTATTGCACAAGAACTTTGCAAAGCTGCTCGTATCAGCATTCGAGTAAATCCAAATATAGATCCACAAACACACCCTTACATAGCAACAGGGTTGCATGATAATAAGTTTGGAGTTGATCTCTCAAGCGCAAAGCGTATGTATATTCAGGCAAAAAACTCCAAGTATCTAGATCCTGTAGGTATTCATTTTCATATTGGTTCACAACTAACACAACTTCAGCCTATTCGTGAGGCAGCTGAAATAGTAGCAGACTTAGTTCGCTCCTTACAAGCTATAGATATAGAGTTGAAGTTTTTTGATGTTGGAGGTGGGCTTGGAATACAATATGATAATGAAGAGACTATTAAACCGTACGATTATGCTCAGGCGATTTTAGGAACTCTAAGAGGGCTTGATTTGACAATTTTGTGTGAACCTGGTAGGTTTTTGACAGCAAATGCAGGGTATTTTGTGACAAAAGTGCTGTATGAAAAACAAAATGGTGAGAAAAAATTTGTTATAGTTGATGGTGCTATGAATGATCTACTTCGCCCCTCTTTGTATAATGCCTATCACAAGATAGAAGCAATTACTGAAAATAAAGGCCCTTTGCAAAAAGTTGATATAGTAGGTCCTGTATGTGAGAGTGGGGATTTCTTTGCAAAAGATTATCTCTTGCCAGAGCTCCATAGAAACGATTTACTTGTCATTCACAGTGCAGGAGCATATGGCTTTGGGATGGGAAGTAACTATAACACCCGTGGAAGAAGTGCCGAAGTGGCTGTTGAAAATGGCGAGGCAAGAGTTATAAGAAAACGTGAGTGTTTTGAAGACCTTATCTGTTTAGAACAAGAATTTTTAGTAGACTAAAATGTATTTTATAGATGTGCAGGGAACGCTTATTAGTGATGCAGACAAATCTCCAATAGAGGGAAGCATAGCATTTATAAACAGACTCAATGCTGAAGATATTCCTTATATGGTGATTACAAATAATACAAAAAAAGCATCGCAGGATTTTTTGCTCTA
>DQUE01000026.1 GCA_015662405.1 Sulfurimonas autotrophica
CAAGATCCTTTAAAAGATTTAGCCAAAGATGGTGAGATATTTACTTATAAGCATAAAGGTTTTTGGATGCCGATGGATACACTTAGAGATAAGAACAAACTCAATGAGATGTGGGATGAAAACGCAGCAAAATGGAAGATGTGGGATAGATAATGTTTGATAATGTATATAAAGATAAAAAAGTTTTAGTAACAGGACATACAGGATTTAAAGGAAGCTGGCTTGTCTCTTGGCTTTTAAAGTTAGGGAGTGAAGTGGTTGGTATCTCTAAAGATATTCCAACTAACCCCTCTATGTTTGAAGAGCTTGAGTTGAAGAAGAAGATAAAACATTATGTTGCTGATATCAGGGATCTTGTGATGATGAAAAAGATCATCGAAGACGAAAAGCCTGATTTCCTTTTTCATCTAGCTGCACAACCTATCGTCTCAACTTCGTACAGTGACCCTATCGAAACGATTTCGTCAAATGTTATGGGGACAGCCAATATCTTAGAAGCGCTCAAAGAGATAAATCCTGTATGTACAGCTATTATCATTACAAGTGATAAATGTTATGACAATGTAGAGCAGATATGGGGTTATAAAGAAGATGATCAAATGGGTGGAAAAGATATCTATAGCGGTTCAAAAGGTGCGGCAGAGCTGATCATCAAATCTTATTTTCACTCATTTTTCAAAGATGAGAAATGTCAGGTAAAATTGGCGGTAGGGCGCGCAGGAAATGTAATAGGTGGCGGCGATTGGGCAAAAGATCGTATTGTGGTTGACTGCATGAAGGCTTGGAGTGAAGGAGAAACAGTAGAGATACGAAGTCCAAAAGCAACACGCCCATGGCAACATGTATTAGAGCCGCTTAGTGGATATCTAAATCTTGGAGAAGTGCTTTACAAAGATGATAGTTTTCATGGTGAGGCTTATAATTTTGGTCCCAGAGCTGAACAAAATCGCACGGTTGAAGATCTGTTGATAGACTTAAGTAAATATTGGCATTTTGAGACTCCAAGTGAGGCGTATGAGGTAACGGGAAATATTCCTTTTCATGAAGCGGGACTTTTAAAACTTAGCTGCGATAAAGCATTGGGATATCTTAAATGGCAGTCAAGTTTGGAGTATACACAGACGATTCGATTTACTAGTGAATGGTATTATGATTTTTATAAAAATAGTGCAGACATGTACGCTAAGACGATGGAGCAGATCGCAGAGTATGAAGAGATATCAAACAAAAGAGAACTATCATGGACAAAGTGATCTTGACACCCTTAAAACAGATTATACACCCCAAAGGCGATATCTATCATGGCATGAAAAAGAGTGATGCAGGATACGATGGGTTTGGAGAAGCATACTTCTCTACTATAAATAAAGAGGAGATCAAAGGGTGGAAAAAGCACACGATTATGACC
Organism: Sulfurimonas autotrophica; assembly: GCA_015662405.1. GTDB lineage: Bacteria > Campylobacterota > Campylobacteria > Campylobacterales > Sulfurimonadaceae > Sulfurimonas > Sulfurimonas autotrophica_A. The sequence continues at coordinate 1,409 of DQUE01000026.1, forward strand.
CTAAATCTTGTTGTGCCAGTAGGTGCTATCGAATTTGTAGTATATGATGAAGAGGATAAAAGCTTTTTCACTCAAATCCTTTCACAAGAAAATTATCAACGGTTAACAGTAAAACCAAATGCTTGGATGGCGTTTAGAGGGATAGGTGAACATAATATACTTTTAAATCTGGCAAATATAGAACACAATCCAGATGAGGCACTCAATATTCCCTTGGCAGAGATAAGTTATGAGTGGTAAAAAGATCAGACTTTCAAAATCTTCTATCGGAGAGGAAGAGAAAGAGGCCGTACTAAAAGTTTTAGATAAAGAGTTTTTAGGAATGGGTGAAGAGGTCATGCTTTTTGAAGAGGAGATAAAAGCATATCTTGAAACTGATTTTGATGTTGTTTGTGTTAACACAGGAACTTCTGCACTACATCTCGCACTTGAAGCACTTGATATCAAAACAGGTGATGAAGTGTTGGTTCCTTCTCTTACTTATGTTGCGTCTTTTCAAGCGATATCTGCGTGTGGTGCAACACCAGTATCGGTAGAGATAGATCCTGATACCCTTTTCATAGATATGAAAGATGCCAAAAAACGACTTACAAAAAATACCAAAGCGATCATGCCGGTTCACTATGCAAGCAGTGCAAAAGGTATGGATGAGGTTTATAAGTTTGCCAAAGAACACACTTTGAGAGTGATAGAAGATGCAGCGCAAGCATTTGGCTCACAACGAAATGGAAAAAAAATAGGAACTAAGGGTGATATCCTCTGTTTTAGTTTTGATGGGATTAAAAACATAACCTCAGGCGAGGGCGGTGCTATCATTTCAAGTGACAAGAAAGTGATACAGCGTGCACAAGACGGTCGGCTTTTGGGCGTGGAAAAAGATACACAAAAACGCTATGCAGGTCAAAGAAGCTGGGACTTTGATGTCAAACATCAAGGGTTTAGATATCACATGAGCAATATAATGGCGGCTATCGGAAGAGAGCAGTTAAAAAAGATTGACGCCATTGGAAGCAAACGAAAATCAATTGTACAGTATTATATAAAAGCACTCAAAGATATAAAAGAAGTTCAAATATTGGATTTTGAGTATGATCAAATCATTTCTCATATTTTTGTTATAAAAGCAAAAAATAGGGATGCATTGAGAGAACATCTCATCAATGATAATATTGAATGCGGAGTACACTATAAACCAAATCATCTTTTGAGTAAATATTCAACTGATTATCCACTTACTGTGACTGAGAGCATTTATGAAGAAATTTTGACGCTCCCCTGTCATGTTGATTTAGAAATTGAAGATCAAGATAGAGTAGTGAAAAGTATTAAGGAGTTCTATAGTGAATGATCAGCCTTTAGTTTCGATTGTAATGAATTGTTATAATAGCGATACCTATCTCAAAGAGGCGATTAATAGTGTGTTTGAACAAACATATCAAAATTGGGAAATTATTTTTTGGGATAATCAATCTACAGATCAAAGTGCAGAAATTATAAAATCTTATAATGATGATAGAGTAAAATATTTTCATGCACCTATCCATACACCGCTTGGAGAAGCTAGAAACTTAGCAATTGAAAAAGTTAGTGGCGAGTGGGTTGCAATACTTGATTGTGATGATATTTGGGATAAAGATAAACTTCAAGCATCTTTTGAGATACTGAATTCTTATAATCAAAAAGAGGAAGTTTCACTTTTATACTCTAAGACTGTATATATTGACGAAAATGGAGAGACATTTGGTTTTTTCCAAGAGCATTACTCTGGAGATATTCATGATCTTTTATTGACTCAAGGAGATTTTGTTTTTATATCATCAGCAATTTTTAGAACAGATATACTCAATAAAGTTGGTAAAATTGACGAAAGTCTGCATTACGCTGAGGATTATGATGTTCTATTAAAAGTAACAAAAAATCAACAAGCACTTTGTGTTGATGCCTATCATACTTATTATAGAGTACACAATAGCAGTTTGACTTCTACAAAAGTTTATGAATATGATGTCGAAAATTTTGAATTTTTAAATAATTATATAAAAGAGCATAATTTACCATTAAATTTAAAAGTAGCAATATTTCTAAACAATTCATCTCGAATGACTGCTTCTGTTGTAAAACTTATAACAAAAAAAGATTTTATAAATTTTGTAAAGATTGTCAAAGGTTATTGGCAATATCTATTACTTTCACCTTATTATGTATTACATTTTATTGGAAAGCGAATTAGAAAAATTATAAAAAACAGTATGTAAAAGGTTTATAATTTTTCTAGAGATAAAGAGGCTAAAAAACAGGAGACCATGATTTAAATCCTGATATTAAAATTAGTTCCGTATAGTATTTTGAATATTACAACAGGAGTTTTAACATTTTTTTTGAGTTTCACTTGAAACTAGTGATTTTATAGCAGACTGTATAAAAATTTGCTAGAAAGATAATTTATCTTACAACATGGACTTATATATTGATACATCTCAAAAAGAAATTAATATGTTTGATTCTTTGGTTGGGGTTATTGCTGGTAAAGGTATTTTTTAGATAGGGTTAGTAGTTACAAAAAATTGATAAATTTATCCAAAACAGCACTCATTGTATAAATGTATTATCGTAGCATAATCACATTTTATTAATTTTGCAAGATGTGGCTATAATAAAGGTAAAATATTTTTCAAGGACTTTTATGGATTATCTAGAGATAGAGGGTGACAATAAGCTTAGTGGCGCAATTAAAATAGATGGAGCTAAAAATGCAGCCTTGCCCCTACTTGCTTCAACCATTCTTTTCAAAAATGAAGTCACAATCGATAACCTTCCTCGTGTAAATGATGTTTTCACCATGTTAAA
>DQUE01000061.1 GCA_015662405.1 Sulfurimonas autotrophica
TAATCGTAATAGTACCTACAGGGTATCGCACACCTTCTTTTACTTTATAGTCTACTTCTGCTTTATATGAGCCAAAGTCTACACGCATCAGAGGTTTACTTACCTCGGCATCAAGGTAACCATGTCTCATATAAACATCTTTAACCCTATGAGAATCATATCCAAGCTGATCTATTTTTGCTTCTCCAGAATGTAAAAATGGCATCCATCCTAAAAAATCTTCTTCTTGGTTTGCAAGATCAAACTCAAGATCACTCTGTGATAACTTTGATGCCCCCACAAAATTCATTTTTTGAATCTTTATTTTTTCACCTTTATTCACATCAAATATAACGGATAAACTATTTTTTCCTACAGGTTTTGTTGTTAATTCTACTACTGAGTCATAATACCCTTGTGTCTCAAGTTGTGTAATAATTGACTCTTTAGCAAGGTTAATACGTCTTGTGTCATAGAGGTCACCTTTTTTAAGTCCTAAGCCTCCTAAAAGTTTCTCTCCGTCATTACCTGTGCCATATCCTTTAATCTGTATGTTCGCAATAGCAACTTTCTCTTTAAAATGATAAATAAGTCTACCACCTCGTTTATCAACCCATACATCTTTAAAATAGCCTTGCTCAAAAAAGTTTTTAACAGACTGGTTAATCTTGTCAGCATCCATAGTATCACCCACATGTATCTCTGCAATTTCAAGTGCCGCTGCATATGATAGTTGCGCAAGACCTTCAAATTTGATATGTGTTATTTTTTGTGCCAAAAGCAATGATCCAAGTAAGATCCAAGTCAATAGTAGTTTTTTTGTCATAATGGGGAAACCTTATTTATTTTACTAGTCAATAGTTTATCTTTATTCATATAAGAAGTTCATAAAAAATCATGCTATAATCCTTCAATATTATCGGTTTTTTAGGAGTAAATAATGCAGAGACAACGCATAGGTATTATAGGTCTTGGGCTCATGGGAGGGTCACTTAGTCTTGCACTTAAAAAAACTTCTAAAGATTACCATTTTGTAGGTCTAGACCATAACAAAAAACACTGTAAAGAAGCTCTCTCCTTAGGTCTTGTCAATGAGGTTGTGCATAACCTTGACGAGATAAAAACATGTGATATAATTTTTCTTACTATCCCTGTTGATGGTATCATAGACATTGCACAAAAATTATCCCCACTAAAACCAAATTGTACTGTGATAGATTTAGGAAGTTCTAAAGAAAAAATTTCACTTATAATCCCTGAAGAAATACGCAAAAATTTTGTAACAGCCCACCCTATGACAGGTACAGAAAAGTTTGGACCAGCTGCCGCAATTTCCAAGCTCTATCAAGATAAAATTGTTGTACTTTGTGATATCCAAAAAAGTGGTAAATACCAACAAGACATTGCAAAAGAACTTTTTACAACGATAGGTATGAAACTCATTTATATGAATGCAAAAGAACATGATAGACATGCAGCATTTATCTCACATATGCCCCATGCCATCTCATATGCTCTAGCAAATTCCGTTATACAACAAGAAGATTCAAGTAGCATCGTGGCACTTGCTGCTGGTGGATTTAAAGACATGAGTCGTATTGCAAAATCGAGTCCGGATATGTGGGAAGATATTTTTAGACAAAATAAAACAAATCTACTAGAATCTATATATGCCTTTGAGAATGAACTCAAAAAATGCCGTAAGATGCTAGAAAATGAAGAGTGGAACGCCCTAAATAAATGGATGAATGATGCAAATACCCTTCATGATATTTTAGATTAAAAACAATCTTATAATTGATACCTAAATGTTGCTATTATTCTTGCTTTTTTCGCTATCATTTTCAAAATAACCTCTTTTAACACAATTTTCTCTGCTTTACTTAAGATACCTGTACTAATGACTTCACAACGTATCTCATCTATTTTAGTCCTGTGGATTAACTCTATATGTGCAAGTTTAACATCATGTTCACCTACATTAAAAGCAAGATTTGAAAGTTTCTTTTGTATGTAGATATCTTCCTTCATTTGTGAAAAAGAAGCATAAAGGGGTATTGCTACTAATGCAACTATCACTAACCATATAGCTATACCTTTTTTTGCTAAATGTAAAGGAGAATACCCAAGTATTGCAAATGTAAATGCTCCAGCAAATACTATCCCAACAAGATTGGTAATAAAAAGTAAAAATGAAGTAGAAAACATAGACCAGTCACCCCAACCTATGCCAATACCTGCCACAGCAATAGGCGGTACCAATGCCACAGCAATCGCTACTCCTGCAAGTGAACCCAATATTTTATCATTACTTTTAGCATAAGCTGCCGCCGCCCCAGAGACAATGGCTACAAACAAATCTAGTATTGTAGGACTTAATCTGCCTGCCATTTCACTCGTAAGGTGTTCAATGGGTATCATCAATGCTATCAATGCTGCGGTAATCAGTACAGATAGTACACCAATAGCAATAGTTTTTGCACCATTCATCTCTAACGATGTATCTTGCCTGAGTACCCCCATAGAAAGGCTCACAATAGGCTGCATAAGAGGAGCCAATAACATCGCCCCAATAATCACAGAAGTAGAATTAATAAAAAGTCCAAAGGTTGCTATCATTGTCGCGAGGATGAGTAAAACCATAAAGGTTTGGCTCACCCTGCTCTCTTCTCTTAAATTGGTAAATAACGATGCATATTGCTCTTTACTTGCATGCGTAAAAAATGGAATGGCCTCACTCAAATAGTTTGCACTCTCTTCATCAGAAGGTAAATGATCTATTTTAATACTGTCTTTATTGTTGTACGTATATGTCGTTTTTCGCTCCCAAAACGCCTCACCTGCACTCAGAGCCAATGCTTTTTCCTTTACTTCAAGTGCTATAGGTGTTATCTGCCTCTTAGTAGAATCTATAAGTACTTCCATTTTTTCTTTAGACTCAATGGTCATTTTAGAACTACGTATATACCCCACAGACTTAGGTAAATTTTTAGGTGTATGATATGATACCAAAGACTTAAACAAATATCCCATATATTGGACTATAGAAGTTGGTGAAAGTATCACCAGAGAAAATTTTCCGTCATTCACACTAAGCTGAGAAGATACAAGTTTAGATGCAAAAGTATTATTATAATACTCTAATCCTACCAAGCCAACAGCTGAGAGTTTAAACGTATTTTCTTTAGCATCCGTGAGTGTTATGTGTTTATGTTTAAGTGATTTTACCCGTTTTATTGTTTGCCAAAAAAGCTTCATTCTATCGAGATAACTTTTCCCCTGTAATGTGGAATCAAAACTATCCAAAGGAGGTGCTTCACCTATGACAACTTCTTGTAATACTATCTCACCATTGCAGTAGAGAAGGTCAATCTTTTTTTCACTCACGCTTAGTGCCTCTTTCACAGCATCTTCAACTTTTGCACTTAGTGCAAATGTTTTTCTAAGCTCCTTTTGCTCTTTTGTAGTGATAATGCCCAAAGGTGTATCACTCTGATGAGCAATACCCATCAGAAGTTTAATCTCATTTAAGCATCCCGTCACCAAAAAGTGTGACACTCTTGTCACATCCAACTCGCCTATTTTAGAAAAAGGAAGGTACTCCACTTCCACCTTTTCTAAGTTGACTTTACACCCATCTATAAACTCTTTTTTGTCATCTGCATATATATAATAAATCATAGAGTTATTGTAGCTTTTTTATCTAAACCTCTCTAACATTTCTTTGAGTTCTTTTTTATCTATAACGACAGATTTATCACCATTTTTCTTTGCATAGAGTTTACGTACCATATCTTCTACCTCTTTAGTCTCACCTATGTGTCCATAAAGCGTTTGTAATGCATCAGCATCTTTATAGTTTCGTTTTTTACTTTTAAACGATTTTGCTAAAACCTGTACTAAAAACAAAGCCAGGCTACCCAATATAAATGCAATCATTAACATCCACCATGCTGTTGTTTTCACTTCTATTTCTTTTGTAGTCACTTTAGGTTTATCTATGGACTTTAATTTTTTAGTAGAGGATGAAGTTTCTTGTGGTGTAACAACATTTTTTTTACTTCCTTCAACTTGTATCTCAAAGCCTTTTATATCTACTTCTTTCTTTTCTTTAGTCACAGGGTTATATACACTTAGTTTTCTTGTAGCAATACTAAA
>DQUE01000160.1 GCA_015662405.1 Sulfurimonas autotrophica
TCAGAAAAAACGTAACGGTTAGTATTTATTATAAATTTTTAACCTCCGTACTCTCTCTTGAGAGTACATTCTCTCTCCTATAGAAATCAAGAGTTTGTTATAATAATAAAATTTTTTTATTAGGTTAATTATAATGCATAAATTTTTTCTATTGCTAATAGCAAGTATCCTTTTATATGCACAAAACCCAAAAGTTTTTTTTGCTCTTGGTGATGTTATCTATAATAATGTTGACAAAATAAAAAAACTAGAAAATATTGATGATTATTCAGTATATAAAAAGAAGATACAAGAGTATGTTACTACTGTTGAGAAAGCAAAACAAGATGGTTTTGCACTTGATGAGGGGCTATATAGTGATAAAATGAAGTATTTAAATAAATTGCGAGAACTCTCTTTAACAAATGATTTTTTTGTAAGATCAGTAAAAAGAAATTTGGATTTAGCTATAGAAAATGAAAATTCCAAGCTTTTTTCTCAACTGATAAACACAGGGCTTATAGATGAGCAAAAGAGCAAAAATAAAATTATAAACTACTATTTTGCTCATTCGGATGAAGTAAATGCAAGTGGATTGATAGAGAAATATTTGGATAGTGATAAAAAATTACGAGCAAAAAAAGAGTATAAAAAAAGTTTGTTGTATCGTAAAAAATTACGAGAAATGGAAAAGATTAAAAGAATTCGCAAAAATGATAAACTTGAACAAGAACGGCTTGAGAAAAAACTCAATCAAGAACTGAAAAAGAAAAAGTTACAAATCAGAGAAGAGCAAAAGAAGGAACTCTCTAACACCATATAAACTCTTCATCTTCATGGGGCCTACCTTGTAGTGTCACATAGGGTGTGTATTGTGATTTGTATGCAAGAGAAGGACAATCCTTGACATAATACCCAAGATAAATCCACTTTTTATTTGTACTTTGTGCATATTTTATTTGATTATATAAAGAGAGTTTTCCCAAAGAGTATTTTGCATAATCAGGGTCATAATAAAAATAGATAGATGAGATGCCATTTTCAAGTATATCTATTAAATCAACTCCAATAAGTTTCTCTTGATCATAATAGAGCACTTCAAAGCCAAAGTCAGCATGTCCAGCTACAAAAGAGTTGTAGTAGTGTCTCGAGTCTGTTTGTGAGTACTCCCAGTCTTTCTTTTTATGCATATAAAGGTGATATTTTTCAAATAGTTCCAAATGCTCTTGCGACACACTAGGTGTTTGTATATAGCTAGTAATGTTTTTTGCTTTTTTTATAATTCTTTTTGCTGATTTTGAAAATCTATAGTTACTAGCATCTATTTTAATGCTTTGGCACTCTGTACATGTAGCACATACTGGTCTAAAATACATTTTACCAAACCGACGATATCCTCTTTCAATAAGTGCTTCACATGATTTTGCATCGCAATTATTGATGACTTTATAGTGTGTTGTTTGTTTTTTGTTGTCTAGATAGGAACATTCGTCATCGAGGAGAAATTCTTTAAGTAGATTCATACTGTGATTTTGACATAATTTGCTTTATAAATAGCAAAAGAAGAGAGTTGTGATGGAATTTTTTACAAAATATAAGATTATCATTTTACGTTTGGTGGGAGTAGTAATACTTTTGATAGGATTTGCAGTGCATTTTTGGTCACAACCGCAAAAAGGAGTGAGTGTAAATGAGATAGCAGCAGCAAATGTAGCAAGAATGGAAGCAAGTGTAAAAGGGGATACAAAATATACAACAAAAGTAAAACCTGACATGTCCACATTTGCGAAAGCACTGACAACTGCACAGCAAGAGCGTGCTCGATATATTACTATCTTTGCAATGATTTTGGGTATTGTATTTCTTGGCTACAGTTTTATAAAAAAAGAGGAAGATTAAGCACGATTCATGGCTATAAGTACACCCTCTATGAGCGTGTCAATATCTCCATCAAGTATTGCAGTAACATTAGAGTATGCCTCATTGCTTCTTGTATCTTTTATCTGTTGATAGGGTTGCATGACATAGGAGCGAATCTGATGTCCCCAGCCTATTTCGCTTTTAGCAATACCTGCCTCTTTTGCTTTTTGCTCTTCAAGCTCTAGCTCATATAAGCGGGATTTGAGCATTTTGAGTGCTGTTGCTTTGTTTTTGTGCTGACTTCTGTCATTTTGACACTGCACAACAACACCAGTTGGAATGTGCGTTAGGCGTATTGCAGATTCAGTTTTATTTACATGCTGTCCTCCTGCACCACTAGCGCGATAGGTATCTATGCGTAGATCTTTCTCTTCGATGCTAATATCAATATTGTCATCAACCTCAGGAGAGACCATAACGGAGGCAAAAGATGTGTGGCGTTTTGCGTTAGAATCAAATGGAGAGATTCGAACAAGCCTATGAATACCATTTTCTACTTTGAGATAACCATAGGCGTTCTCTCCTTTTATGAGTATAGAGACATCTTTTATACCTGCCTCATCGCCTGATTGGTAATCTAAAACTTCTACTTTAAACTCATGCCGCTCAGCCCAGCGTTTATACATGCGTAAAAGCATCTCAGCCCAGTCTTGTGACTCAGTCCCTCCAGCACCTGGATGAATAGATAAAATAGCATTATTCGCATCTGTTTCTCCACTGAGTAAAACTTCTATTTCCATGTCGCGAATCTGTTTTTCAAGGTTTGGTGCATCTTCATAGAGCGCTTCAAGGGAGTCTGCATCATCCTCTTCTTTTGCCATCTCATAGAGCTCTTTTGCATCTTCTACAGCATTTTTTGCAATGATATATTTGTCAAGTTTTCGTTGAAGTTGTGTTTTTTCTTTTTGTATTTTTGCTGCATTGACTGCATCACTCCAAAAATCTTGATCATTTTCTAACTCTTGGATTGCATCAAGCCGTTTTTGTAGTTTTTCAGGCTCAACAACACCGGTAATATTTTTCATCTTTAGGTCAATATTTTTTAAAAGTTCTGTGTATTCATAGTTGTCCATAGATATCCTAGGTAGTAATCTTATCTTTACATGTTGTATAATTGCAATTATATTATAGCAGGACTTAAAATGAAGATTATTTCCGACCCTTTTATGCTAAAAGAGCATTTAAAAAAGAGTAATAAATCGATAGGATTTGTGCCTACTATGGGTGCTTTACATGAGGGGCATATTAGCTTAATAAAAAAAGCAAGGCAAGAGAATGAGATAGTTGTAGTCTCTATTTTTGTCAATCCGACACAATTTTTAGCAGGTGAAGATTTAGAGAGATATCCTAAAAAAGATGATGCTGATAAAAAAATATGTGAACTAGCAGGAGTCGATATACTCTTTTTTCCTTCCATAGAAAATATCTATACAAAAGATGAGGCTAAAGTGTGTGCACCAAATCTGCGTGGATATGTTTTAGAAGGAGCAAGCAGACCTGGTCATTTTAGCGGTGTATTGACGGTTGTGATGAAACTGCTTCATATTGTCTCTCCAGCAAGGGCCTATTTTGGGAAAAAAGATGCACAACAGCTCAATCTTATAAGTTTAATGGTCAAGCAGTTTTTTATGGATGTGCAAATTGTACCTGTTGATATAGTGCGAGATAGCGATGGTTTGGCACTTAGTAGTAGAAATGTCTATCTCTCAAAAACACAACGAGCAGAGGCACTAAAGATTCCAAAATCCCTATACGCAGCCTCTAAGCTCATTAGTAAAAATATTTTCGATGCACAAAAGATAAAAGAGGAGATCTGCTCAATCTTAGATCCTTTAGAGATAGAGTATGTAGAGGTATTGAGTCGTGACTTTACAGCAATAGAAAAAGTAGAAATTGGCAATACCATTATACTAGTAGAAGTGCTAGTAGGCAAAACACGCTTACTTGACAATATTTGGCTCTAAGTATCCCTCTTCTATCATAATATCAACAGCCTTTTTAAAGACAGGTACAGCTGTCTGCGCAGCAAACTGGCTTTTTTTTGGTTGTACAACAATAGCACCTATAGTGTACTTGTGTTTTTTATCATTTACAAATCCCATAAAGGCTGTATTGTATTTTTTTACATATTTCCCTTTTTCAACGATGTGAGCAGTTCCTGTCTTACCGCCAATACGCAATCCTTTTGTTATAGCCTTTTTTCCTGTTCCTTCCTTGACTGTTTTGAGTAAAATTTTATTCATTCTCTGTGCTGTAGCACCTTTTATGACTTGGACTCCCTCCTCATAGCCAAGTTCTTTAACATTGCCATGCTCGTCTATAAAGCTCTTAACTAGCCTAGGTCTTACCATGCGACCATTGTTATTAAATACACTGTAGGCGCGTAGAAGCTGCATAAGATTGGCGCGTATGCCATAGCCATAAGCACAGGTTGCCTTGTATATCTCATTTTCGAGACGCTTTGCACTTGGTATGGAGCCTTTTTTTTCATAAATTAAATCAGGAGTGGATCTGCTTGCAAAACCAAAACTTTTCAGTCCTTTGTAAAAATCATATCCTGAGAGTTTTTGTGCAAGTTGTGCTATTCCAACATTTGAAGAGTAAACGATAACATTTTCAGCAGAGAGCCAGTCAAATTTATGCTCATCTGTAATGATTTTTCTTCCTATTTTAAAGCGTCCATTATGACCATTGACTAAATCGTAAGGATTAACAAGCTTATGTTCAAGCAGTAGTGCAAATGTTATTGGCTTTAAAACACTGCCAGGCTCAAAACTATACTCGATCATTGCACTATTTAAAGAGGGATAGTCACTGCGTTTAATTTTTTTTGGAAAATATCTATTTGAGCTTGCGAGTGCAGAAACATCACCTGTTTGTGAGTTCATAATAGCTATCATCACCTCTTTTGCACGCAGCTCTTTTTTCATTGCATCAAGCATTTTCTCTATACGAATTTGAAAAGAGACCGGTATAGTAAGCTGGATGTTAAGCCCGTTTATTTTTGGTTTGGTAAAACTCTCTTTGTTTAAAATGATATAGTTATTTACATCTCGTTTACCTCTACTGTAGCCATCTTGTCTGGGTGAGAGTTCATTGTCAAACCTTTTTTCTAGTCCTTTGACACCTTGTATGGAAGTATAACCCTCTTCTTCTATTTTATGCGGATAGCCTATGACGGGTGTAAGTAGTGTACCATAAGGATATTCGCGACTCTCTCCGCTCTCTAAAACAGTTAAACCGTGAATAGAGCGAAGTCCTGTTTTGGAGTTTTTAAGCTCTAAAAATACTTGATAGCGTCTGAGTTCATGAGCAAGTGTTTTGAGGTAGTGTGCTTGAATTTCGGCAATGTTATAACTAAGCACAACAACACCTTTGCGTCTTGCAAGTCTTTTTTCAATGGCTTTGGGAGTCATACCAGAGTAGATACTAAAGAGTTTTACAAACAACTCTTTTTTATCAGGGTCAATGTAGCGTGTGTTGACAACTGCTTTATAGAGTTTTTTTGTTGTAGCTATATGAAAACCGTCTGCACTGATAATGCTGCCACGCCCAGCTTTTGAACTCTCCACAGTGTATAAAGAGGGCATATGACGAGATTTTGTGGCAGTTAAAAGCATCACACTCAAAAAGATGACAAAAGCAAGAGAAATTAACAGGTATAGGAGAAGAATTTTTTTACTTTTGTTGCGGTTTACCATTGAGTTATTTTTAGTAGAGGCAGATTATAGTTGCGTTCTACCAATCTCTTTATAAGCATTGAGTGCCTTGTTACGTATTTCAAGCATCAGTTTCATACTTGTTTCTGCTTTGTTGATTGCAAGGGCTGCTTGGTGAAGGTCTTTTACTTGACCGGTTGCCAAATCAGCTATGGCTTTTTCACTATCTTTTTGAATCTCATTGACTTCATTGAGGGCAGATTTGAGTTGCTGTGCAAACGCTTTACCCCCACTTTTTTCAATGCTTGCTTTCTCTTTTAAAAGATCTGCTGTTGAAGGAGCAGATATATTGTTAATAGTACTCATAATTTATATCTCCATCTTATTGTAACAGTGATATAGCAGTATTTGCTATATCTTTTGCACTTTGAAATGCTGCAACATTTGCCTGATAGGATCGTGTCGCTTCTACTAAATCGGACATTTCCACAACAGGATTAATATTTGGATATGCTACATAGCCATTTGCATCTGCATCAGGATTATTTGGCTCATACTTCATAAGCGGTTTACTATCATCTCTTACAATTTTATCAACCACTACACTCATTATAGCAGGTTTTACCTTTTGTCCAAATTGTCCCTCATTTAAAGGGTCTTCATAGGAGGCACTTTGTGTGTTATCACTGAGTGCTTTGTTGTAAACATCATTAAAATTGATGGCTTTAAAAACAACCTCTCTACGGCGATAGGGTCCGCCTTCTTCTGTACGTGTTGTTTGGGCGTTGGCTATATTGCTTGAGATGATATTGACGCGGACTCTTTGTGCAGAGAGACCGTAGCTACTAATATCAAAGCTGTTTAAAAAATTACTCACTTTTGTATCCTTAATTTACTTTTGCTGAAGCATCTATGACACTTTTAAAGATTGCAGAATCTTTTTTTGCAGCCATTACGATGGCATTAAACATAATGGAGTTTTTACTCATTTGTGTTGTCTCTACATCTATGTCCACAGAATTGCCATCATTTCGTGCCATATGTCCATCTCTAAAAAAGAGTTTTGGTTTTGCCTGATTTGTCTGCTCATTTGGTGTTAAGTGTTTAGCATCTGTCTGTGCCATTTTGAGCTGATGGGCATTATCCTGGTAAAGTGCATTTTTTTTCGCAATCAATGCATCTTCAAAACGAATGTCTCTAGGCTTATAATAAGGTGTATCTGCATTGGCAATATTTGATGCAATCATATCTTGACGGGCAGCACGGTAGTCCATGGCCTCCGTTAAAAGTGAATGTGTTTTTGATATTTCAATGCTCATAAATACTCCTTCTTTTACATGTAGAAAAATTTAAGCAATTTTTATTCCAAAATAAGGAGGAGCATTTTGAAACAAGGCTCATAATGGTTAAGCAAGTTTTAACTCGATTCGATTTATAATTGATTCATTGGTGTAGTTTAAATTTTATGTATAAAGATTTTTTATGAAAAGAGCTGGTTTTACAATGATTGAGTTGGTCTTTGTCATTGTTATTTTGGGTATTTTAGCAACAGTTGCTGTTCCAAGGATTTTGGCTACAAGAGAGGATGCAAAAATTTCAACAGAAGTTGCAAATTTAGCGACTTGTATTCAGGATTTAGGGAGCAAATATATAGCTGATGGCAACATTACTGATGTTAATGCTTCAAGCAGTGCATGTAAACAAATACGATGTTTTACTCTTACAGCGACTGCAGATGGTAACTTAACTATAAAGAATATTAGTGGTGGTGCATATTGTGCACAAGTACATGTATTAGCTGGATCAAAAGATTTAAATGGTACACACTCCTTTGGTGGTTCACATATTGTTTACTAAAATTTTTCTTATACTGGTTATATGTTTTCTACTAGAGCATACTCATGGGAGTGTGGTGCGTAATAAATGAAAAAAGCATTTACAATGATAGAACTGGTCTTTGTTGTAGTTATTTTAGGCATCTTGGCTGGGGTTGCTATTGCAAAATTTTCAGCAACACGAACTGATGCACAGATAGTAAAAGGGCGTTGCGATATTACTTCCATACGCTCGGCTATTCTTACAGATAGACAGGCGCATATTATTCGGGGAGACTATAGGTACATATCGGGCTTGAGCCAAGACAGTACCACTCTTTTTGATGGTAATGGAACGGCAGGAAGGGAATTGTTAATGTATGGAGTAGTTGCTGACACAACAGATGGGCATTGGCGTACGACAGATGGTAGTGCTCCTTATAGACACTATCTATTTAGAGTAGGTGGTCAAGATTGTAGTTTTACCTATGATAGCAACACAGGAAAATTCACTCTTGATATAAACCAACCACAAATCTGTAATAGACTTGTAGATTAATTTTTCATTGAACTACTACAATATAGCACTTATAGGCTCACCACTTAGCGAGTTTACCTATCATGCAGAACAAGAGATAGCAATTGGCAGATGTGTAACTGTTCAGGTAAAGAGTAGAGTAGTAGATGGCGTTGTCGTGCAAAAGTGTGAAAAACCAGACTTCTCTACAAATGCAATTATAGAGTGTAGTGAGCATATTTTTGCTCAAAAACAGATCGCTTTGGCTAAGTTTATTGCATCATACTATATCTGTTCACTTGGTGATGCCTTTGCTATTATGACGCCATTTCTTGATAATATCACAGCTTTGAAGAGTTCTGTGCAAACTCAAAAATCAAAAATCCAACTCTCTGCAAAACAAAACGAGGCGTTACTTTTTCTACAGCAGCACAAAGTGGCTCTTTTGTTTGGTGACACCGGTAGCGGAAAGACCGAAATCTATATGAAATATTTTGAAAAAATGGTAGCAGATGGAAAAACAAGCATATTTTTAATGCCTGAAATCTCTCTTACACCGCAAATGTCTCATCGCCTTAAAGAGCATTTCGGGGAAGATTTTGTGATGTGGCACTCAAAGCTTACCCCTTTGGCAAAGAAAAAAGCATTGGCTAAAATATATGCAGGAGAGGCTAAAATTATAGCTGGTGCAAGGTCGGCTCTCTTTTTACCTATAAAAAATTTAGGAGTTATCGTTGTTGATGAAGAGCATGATGAGAGCTACAAGTCATCTTCTCGCCCACGCTATAATGCTAGAGATTTGGCTATCTACATGGGAAAACTCTATGGCGTGCATGTTGTGCTTGGGAGTGCAACACCATCACTTAACTCCTATGTAAAGTTTCCTCACTATAGACTCAAAGGGGGGCATTTTAGCTCTGAGAAGAGTTTTATTTATGAAAAAAGTGCAGAGAACCTCTCTCCTTTAATTGTTGAAAATTTGCAAAGCGTTTTAGCAAAAAAAGAGCAGGCAATAGTTTTTCTGCCAACACGCGCTAATTTTAAATACCTGTTGTGTCAAGATTGCGGACATACCTTTACATGTGCGTTTTGTAGTGTAGGCATGAGCTTGCATCACCATGTGCGAGCGATGAAGTGTCACTACTGTAATTTTACACAGGCAATTCCTCAAGTATGTCCAGAGTGTCATAGTACACATTTAACAAGTTCACGACTTGGAACGGCA
>DQUE01000014.1 GCA_015662405.1 Sulfurimonas autotrophica
AAGCCTCATTCATCCAATTAGCATTCTCAACTTTTGCGCCACCTAAAACTTTTGCTCCAAAAGAAGAACCCGTTCCATTAGTTCCAGCATGTGCACTTCCCCATACATTTGATACTAAATTATTCTCTAATCCAAGAGTAGTAAGCACTGTATAACCAGCACCTACACTAACAGATACAACAGAAGTCTTTGCTACGTCAGCTGTAACATTGAAGTTAAGAGCAGCATCAGCAGCTGAGTTGTCCTTGAAATTGCTTGTCTTAGCACCCACTTTTTGGTAAAAGAGGCTCGCATCACCACCAACCTTAACATTCTCAAAAGCAAATACACTCGAACCCATTAGTAGCGCAGCTACTAAACTCATTTTTGTAAATTTCATTTATTCTCCTTGTCTTATATTACAAATTTCACAGGAGTATAGCATAAACCACTCTTAACATTTGATTAAAATACGTAGTTGTTACGCAAAAGGCAAATTTTAATCAAAAACGATCCATTGTAGTCATCGCAAAACAAGAAAAGATAAACAGAATAATATCCACTACCACTACAGTTTCATAACACCAATAATTGCTAGTCCATATAAAAATCGATAAAATAAAAAAAAGGGTCACAGTTTTATCTTTTTTGTGTGTAAAAAGAGTTCTCACGAGACTCTTTTAGAAATATGTAAATATGGCAGATAACCTAAGAGATAGGGTAAAAATAACAAAAAGAATCTAAGCAAAAAGTGCTCTATACATATAAAACAAACAGTTGGCCAAATATGGAGACAATCGTTCAATTTTATATAGAAGAACAGCAATGTTTTAGTGGAAATATAAATCAGTTACAATTGTTGCAGACTCCAAAAAAACCTAAAAAAGAGGTAATACAATACTATCCACTAATTACAAAATTCGTAACTACTGCAATGAAGAGGGTTACGCCTCCTCTTTTGTCATTTTATCTTTCGCTGTAATCCCCATTAACGAGAGCCCTGTTTTGATACTCAATGCAACCATCGACATAAGCTTTAGAAATTTTGCCTCCTCTGGCGTACCAATCATTCGCACATCATAATAAAATCTATGCAGTGAAGCAGCAAGTGACTTTAGATAGTCTGTCAGCTTTTGTACCTGACGCGTGTTAAATGCATCTTCAATCACCTCTGGTAGTAGCAAAGCATCAAAAAGAAGCGTATCTGCATTTTCGCCAAGATTTTTCAAACTTGCATCTGCAATATCCTCTTTTGAAACAGTTGCTTTAGAGAGTAGTGTTTGAATGCGTGCATGTGCATATTGAATATAGAAAATAGGGTTTGAGCTATCTTGTTTCTTAAACTCTGCCAAATCAAATTCAAGTGCCGTATCACTCTTTTTAGAGGCAAAGATAAAGCGAAGTGCATCTGCACCTATCTCCTCCACTATATCGCTCATCAGTATAACATTTCCTGCGCGTTTACTCATTTTATAGGGTTCGCCATCTTTTAAAAGACTCACCATTTGTGAAAGCAGTACTTCAAGTTTACTTGCATCATATCCTAAATACTCAATTGCCGCTTTTACACGAGCGATATAACCATGATGATCTGCACCCCATATATTTATATAGTGATCATACCCTCTTTCAAATTTTTGATTATGATAGACTATATCGCCGGCAAGGTACGTTGGACGACCATCTTCACGAACAACAACCCTATCTTTCTCATCGCCTTTTGCCTCTGATGCTATCCAGACTTTGCCATCTTTTTCATAAATGCCATCACCCATCTTTTGCATCACCCTCTCCCAATCAGCATAGAGTGTTGACTCATATACAAAGGTGTCAAAAACGATATTCAAATCACCCAAATCTTTGACAATGATTTTCATTACTTCATCTTTTGCCCAAAGAGCAAGCTCTTTTTGACGGGATTCATCATAAAAAATCTCTTGTCCAAACTTTTTCATTGCCTCTTTGGCAAGTGCATCAAGATACTCTCCACGGTAATAACTCTCAGGATACTCTACCGCTTCACCTAAAAGGTGCTCTCTTGCATAGAGTTGAATAGAGAGTCCGAGCAAATCAATCTGATTTCCTGCATCATTTACATAATATTCAGCTGTAATATCATAACCCAAATGTTTTGCTAGACGATAGAGCGTATCACCATAAACTGCACCACGTGCATGCCCAATATGCAGTGGTCCTGTTGGATTTGCACTTACAAACTCTAAAAGTATTTTTTGCTTTTTTTCTTGTTTTGCAAACTCAGAAGGATTACGCAAAGCCCATGAAGCATACTCAGCTAAAAATGTTTCACTCAAGCGAAAATTCAAGTACCCTTTTACTGCCTCAACCTTAGAAAAAACGTCACTCTCTCCAAAAGAGGAAGCCAATTCATCTGCAATAACCATTGGAGATTTTCTTAACTCTTTTGCCATAGAAAATGCTATAGGTGTCGCAAAATGACCAAAAGAGCGATCACGCGGTTTTTCTAAAACGACTTCACGACCTATTTTTTCGCGCAATAACGCTGATACTCGTTGTTTCAATGTTTAAGCTTGTGTTGTAGATTTTGAAGTTTCATTAGATGAAACTACTTCATCACTTTTTTCCACTTTTTTTGGTGCATCCGCTACAACTTCATCACTCTCTTTCATTTCTGCTTTGAAATTTTTAATTCCCTTACCAATACCTTTTGCTAAATCAGGTATTTTTTTTGCTCCAAATAAAAGTACAATAATTCCAAAAATTATCAGTAATTCCGTTCCACTAGGCATTCCCATATTTGTTTCCTTTTATAAATTAAGTTTTGAAGTATAACCCATATTTGCTGTAAATTCTCTTATCAGTAAATATTATGAGTGCATCTTTTACAAATCTTCCCATTTTTGTAAAAATTCATTAATCTCTTCATTAGATTTTTTCAACCTTGCAACCGTTGCGATAAGACGCAGTTTTTCAGCTGCTGCATCTAAGTCATCATTTATCAAAAGGTACTCATACTCAGAGACTCTTTGGATTTCACGCTTTGCCATATCTACTCGTCTATCAATTACCTCTTGAGAATCTGTACAGCGATTTTGCAATCTTCTTTTTAGTTCACTAAGCGTAGGTGGTGTTATAAAAACAGAAGTTGTAATATCGCCAAGTCTGCTGTTAATAGCACTATTACCCTGCACATCTATGTCGAAAATAACCAACTTCCCTTCTAAGAGTGCCTTTTTAACGGGTTTTAGTGAAGTCCCATAATAGTTTCCATGAACAAGTGCATACTCTAAAAACTGATCCTCTTCAATCTCTTTTTTAAACTCCTCTTCATCAACAAAATAGTAATCAACCCCATCAACTTCACCCTCTCTCATGGGACGAGTCGTTGTTGATATAGAAAAATAACACTCACCAATATCATCTATGATTTTATGAATTAAAGAGCTTTTTCCTGCTCCGCTTGGTCCAGAAAGTACCAAAACTGCTCCGTTGATAGAACTCATTAGTTATCACCTAGTGTGATGTTTATACTAATTTTCATACCCTTCATAGATGTAGCGACATCTTTGTCATTTAATGCCTCAAGCAGTTTTTTCAAGGCTTTTACTCCATTGTTTTGTTCCTGAGCCCCATCTGCAACCTCAGTAACTGTCGATGCCTCTGTAATTGCCTCTTCAACATCTTCAATCTCTTCTTCATCCACCTCTTCACCAAGAGCTATTTTGAGATCTTTACTTGTCAAATCTGCCAATGGATCTATTTCATTTTTTGCAATTTGTAGTAAAGTCTCTTCATCTAGCTCGCTCTCTAAATCTTCTTGTGTTAAGCTCTCAACTGCATTTTGAATTGCATCTTCTAAATTACTCTCTTGAGGTGCAACAAGCTCTTCAGATTCTGCATCACTCACCCCTCCAGCTGCAACAAGCTCTTCAGATTCTGCATCACTCACCCCTTCAGCTGCAACAAGCTCTTCAAACTCTTCATCATGCTCCTTTTCTAAATCTACTGCCAACTCATCCTCTAACGAATCAAGTTCATCAAACGCCACTTCATCTGCTTCATCTTCTACAGTTTCAGTTTGTAATGCTTCCAAGTCCTCATCTTTGAGTGCATCAACCTCCTCTAAAACAGTACTCTCCCCTTTATCACTCTCTTCAGGGGCAATAAGCTCTTCAGACTCCTCATCACTCTCTTCTTCAAAATCTACTAAAAACTCATCCTCTACCGCATTACCCTCATCAATCGTAGCCTCACTTGCAACATCTTCAACCTCTTCAACAGTTTCGGGTTGTAGCACTTCTAGCTCTTCAAGCGCCTCAACTTCTTCTGCTAAAGTAAAGTCTTCATCTTCTGAAATATCAACATCAGCCTCATCTTCCAAGTCAAGTGCTAGATCATAAGCTGTCGATAAATCTTCCTCCTCTTCTTTGGAAAGCTCCTCTTCTGTTGCAAGCTCCTCTTCTGTTGCAAGCTCTTCAATTGCTTCTTCATTGAAAGCACCAAGCTCTTCAAGTTCTAAACTCTCTAAATCTTGTTCTATCTCATCATCAAAACTGAGTTCTTCTTCATTTTCATCAAGTAAATCCTTGACCTTTTGTGCTTCTTCATCATCTAAAACACTCTCACCTAAATCAATATCTAAATCTAAATCCAGATCATCATCTAATTCTAGATCATCACTTAACTCTTCTATCTCATCCGTTACAATATTCTCTTCTTCAATCGTTTCTTCTTCACCCATTTGTTCTTCTTCCGCTTCATTTACTACTTCTGCACTCGCCACCTCTTTTTTAAACATCATAAAAAGTTCAACTAAGTCAGTTGGCAAAAAAGGTTTTTTCAATACAGACGAGAAAACATCAGATACTTGTGCATCTTTTGTACAGATAAAAAGTGACTTTTTATATTTTATTTTTGTATTTATCTCACTCACTAAATCATCACTATATACATTATCATCTACAATAAGCAAATCATAATTTTGAGAAGGAATGTCCTCACTGCTTGAAGCTACTTCTACTTCATCGGAAGTTTTTTGTGCACTAAGAGTAACTAATTTATTTACTACTGGATTATCATTTAAAAGCAATATTTTCACGCATGTTCCTTTGGATGATTTATTGATTAAATTTCAAAAATCTCTATGAACACTATTGTAGCAAAAAAAACCTAAAAAAGTATTTCTAAAGAATTAAATGCCTCTTGCATTTGACCTTTCAATATCAGCATAATCGCTGTAAAAATTGCAATAAGAACAACAAATGCCACCATAATTTTAATAGGAAACCCTATTACCAAAAGGTTGAATTGTGGCATAGTCTTCATCAACATTCCAAAAATCACATCTGCCAACCATGATAATGCAATAATAGGAAATGCTATGATAAAGCCTACTAAAAACATATTGGATGTAGCGTGCATAATGTAATGGAACAAATCTTTACTCATAACAAAACCACCTAAAGGCACTGTTTTTAAAGAGTGGTCAATAAAAAGTAGCATCCAATGATGCAAATTTAAAACCAGTAAAACCATTAAACCCATTAATGATAAAAACTGCGATATTATTGGCATAGAAACACCAGATTGTGGGTCAATTGCACTTGCCATTGAAAATCCCATCATAAATGATATTTGTCCACCTGCAAATGTAATAACATTATATGCAAGCTGTAAAACAACACCAACAGCAAGTCCTAGTAAAAATTCACCTAATATCGCTATAGCAACCATCGGCAGATCAATAGTTATAGTAAGTGCAGGCATAGAAGAGTAAAAAATAACTGCAAAGAAAAAAGCCATAGTCGCTTTTATATTCATTGGGATATTTTGATGATTAAAAATTGGAACAGCAATAAAAAGTCCAGCAAAACGAAAAAAGAGTAAAAGAAACCCGACAATATTGGCTTCATTAAATATCTCCGTCCAGCCCACTTTTTTTCCCTTTATTTTATCTGTTTGAGCTCTCTGTTTTCAAGCTTATAGACTCGCTTACACATGTGAGCCAAATCGTTATCATGTGTAACGAGTATCATACCCGCACTATTTTGTTCACAGTAATCAAAAAAAAGTTTCATTACTTCTGCGGCTGTTTGATTATCAAGGTTTCCAGTAGGTTCATCTGCAAATATTATCGATGGTCTTTTTGTTAGTACCCTTGCTATAGAGACGCGTTGCTGTTGCCCACCTGAGAGTTCTGTCACCTTTTGATGCATGCATTGCTCAATCTCTAAATTTTTTATGAGTGTTGTATCTATAGTTTTTTGTGAAAGAATCTCAGCAACTTCAAGGTTTTCATAAGCACTAAAACCTTTAAAGAGATAGTGAGACTGAAAAACTATACCGAGTTTGTCTCTTTTTATAAGGCTAAGCTCTTTTTTACTCATGGAAGATGTATCTTGACCAAAGAGTGCAACAGTTCCTTTTTGGGGTGTTAAAAGTGTAGAGAGGAGATGTAAAAGTGTAGATTTTCCACTTCCGCTCATTCCAATAATAGCAATGCTTTCCTTTGTATCCAAAGACAAAGATATATCAGAAAACAGTTCATATTCAAATGCATGTGATAAATTTTTAGCAGATAATAAATTCATAAAGTTATTATATTCTACTCTTGCTTAAGGGCATCTCTAAAAATCTTCTCACAGCTCTTTTTCGAATGCCTGTCTAAATTTATAAACTTGTAAATACGCATTGATAGTTAAAAAACCTCTTGCATTTTTAGGTAGATCAAGTTTATATATCAACCCATTAGGTTCAATGCCCCCAGCATAGATTATAAAATCCATAAGTATAACTTCGCTGCTACTTAGTGTTACACTCTCTTTTGTCAAAGGGACAACCCTCACTCCAGGTTTTATGACAACTTCCAAATAATTCTATACCATATTAGACAGCAAGCTGTATTGCTTTATAATTTAGATATTGCAAAGAGTTTGATTACAAAATATCTTCATAAAATACTCTTTGCAATTCTATATATTTGTTTTGTATCTATATCACTGTGTCTCATTGATACGATTTTAACTATAGGACATAGTAATTTTTTAGATTTTCTATATCCCGACTTTTTCACTAAGTTCTCTATCTCTGATTGTAATTGGTGAATTTGATTCATAAACGAACACCTTCGATTGACATTATGGCATCCAAGCCTGAGAGTTCCGTAAAAATCTCATAAAATGTTGCAAAGTTTATTGCAATAAGTCTAGTCATCTTCTACCCTCCTATTTTTTTATTTTAAAAATGATAATCTATATCATCTTATAAACTACTTAATAATATTGATAATTTTTATTATTTATAACATCTGCTCATTTAATCTCTTTTTGCTATAATTACTGCTATCAATTATGAAGGTATGTATAATTATGAAATTTCTATGGACACCCTCTTCACACTTTAACTTGGCAAATCTATTTACATTTGTCAATATTACAGCTGGACTTCTTGCAACTTACTTTATAACACAGAACAATTTTACTTTAGCAATAATCTTAGCGTGGATTGGGGGTGCTTTTGATATATTTGATGGCAAAATTGCGAGAAAATATGGACTCTCAAATGAATTTGGTGTACAACTTGACAGCTTTGCAGACTTTTTAAGTTTTGTACTTGTACCTGTATTTTTAATCTTTCAGGCCTCTTATGCACCCTCTTTCAATGGTTTTTGGCTTCTCATAGCTGCCATTGTGAGCATCTACTATGTTATATCAGGTCTTCGCCGTCTCATTCATTTTAATCTTCATACTGATGCTGGAGCAGTTGATAAATATTTTACAGGTGTGCCAACTCCACTTGGGGCGATTCTTCTTTGGCTTGTTTATCTCCTCAATGCCTATGAAGTTTTACCTGCATATGGCGTTCTCTTATGCATGTTGCTTATTGGATGGAGTTTGAATTCAACTATAAAAGTAAGACATCCATAAAAAGACTATTTTGAATTTACAGCATATCTTCCACTGCCAAGCAGTATAACAAGCACAGACATGATCAAATAGAGTAGTGGAGTCTCCCAAGAGAGACCTCCAAACTTTGTGAGTGTAAAAGAGAATCCATATGCCAAATAGATTGCACTGAGCATGTTCACTGTTAAAATAGCCGCTGCCACTCTTGCATAAAGACCTA
>DQUE01000172.1 GCA_015662405.1 Sulfurimonas autotrophica
ACTCAAAATATGAAAAACTATGTTGAAAAAGTGATTATAGAATATGGGGAAAATTATGAAATTATATTTGGGTAGTTACTTACCAAACTGTTGTGAAGTCAAATGCACACTATCTCCTGACTTAGGACAAAAGCACTACCTCGACATTAATAAAACTGTCTAAAATAGGGAAAAATAACTTTAGTGAAATTTGTAGTACCTAATTTATGTTTGTTTCAAAAGGTACAGTGACAAACAATGAGATTTTATCCCCCTGAAGAGTTAATTTAGCAATACTCTAACCTATGGCAAGTTGAAGAGAGTTTTAGAATCACTAAACATGATCTAAAAATAAGACAAATTCTCTTATCTGTTCAAACATCGCATAACATATAGTCATCTTGATGTCAAAATGGTTCATACGTTTTTTAATGTCCTCAGTTGTGATATTCTTCTTGAACTCATAGCTACTATTATTTTTTTCATAAATCAAATTTGAAAATAGTATAATTAATAGAGATATTAATTGTAAAAATTTTGTTCAATTGAGAAGAAAAAAAGAATAAATTCAAAAAATTTAGCTCCTTTTAGATATAATCGTGTAATTTTATAAAAGAGAAATAACTATGGACATCAGAGAAGAGTATTTAAAATTTTTTGAATCAAAACAACACACAAGAGTTCCATCGGCGCCACTCGTCCCCGATGATGCGACTCTGCTTTTTAACAATGCGGGTATGGTACCTTTTAAGTCGATTTTTACAGGGGAGGTACCTCGTCCTGAAAATCCTCGTGCAACTTCTTGCCAAACATGTATTCGAGCAGGTGGGAAACATAATGACTTAGAAAATGTTGGTCATACTGCGCGCCACCATACTTTTTTTGAAATGCTTGGTAATTTTAGCTTTGGCGATTACTTTAAAGAGGAGGCGATTGCTTATGCTTGGGAGTTTATCACAGAAGTATTGCATTTAGATAAGGAGAGACTCTGGGTAACAGTTCATGAAAGTGATGATGAGGCTGAAGAGATTTGGAAAAAACATATCGCGCCAGAGCGTATTATGCGCTTAGGTGATAAAGACAACTTTTGGTCTATGGGCGATACGGGACCGTGTGGACCTTGCTCTGAAATATTTTATGATCAAGGAGCAGAGCACTTTAGTACTCCTGAGGATTACATGGGTGGAGAGGGTGATAGGTTTTTAGAGATTTGGAATCTTGTCTTTATGCAGTATGAGGTAAAAGAAAAAGGAGGAGAGAGAATTCCTCTTGCACACCCTTCTATAGATACTGGAATGGGGTTAGAGCGTGTTGTAGCGATTAAAGAGGGTGCACTCTCTAACTATGACTCCTCTTTGTTTATGCCAATTATCCGAAAAGTTGAAGAGTTACTAGGCAAGGAGTACGTTTATGCCACAGGTGTTTCTTATCGTGTTATAGCTGATCACATTAGAACAGTGGTATTTTTATTAGCACAGGGTGTAAACTTCTCAAATGAGGGGCGAGGATATGTACTTCGTAGAATTTTACGCCGTGGCGTACGTCATGGATATCTACTTGGCTTTCGTGAGCCGTTTTTGCATAAACTCGTAGATACACTTGTTGCTATTATGGGTGATGAGTATGAGTACCTTCAGACAAAAGCAGATGCAGTAAAAGAGCAGATAGCGCTTGAAGAGGCGAGATTTTTCAAAACAATAGAATCAGGCATAGCACTATTTAACATGGAACTGCAAAATACTCAAGAGGTATTTTCTGGTGAAGTGGCGTTTAAACTTTATGATACCTATGGTTTTCCACTTGATTTGACAGAGGATATGCTCAAAGAGAAAAACCTTTCACTCG
Source organism: Sulfurimonas autotrophica (assembly GCA_015662405.1). Lineage (GTDB taxonomy): Bacteria > Campylobacterota > Campylobacteria > Campylobacterales > Sulfurimonadaceae > Sulfurimonas > Sulfurimonas autotrophica_A. The sequence continues at coordinate 1,825 of DQUE01000172.1, forward strand.
ATACGGCGAAATTTGAAGCACTTATGCAAGAGCAGAAAAAACGAGCAAAGGCTGCTTGGAAAGGAAGTGGTGACGATGCTGTCAGCGGTGACTTTAAAGCACTTCTTGAAGCATTTGGTGAAAATGAATTTATTGGATACGCAACAATGCAAAGTGTTGCAAAGGTTGTAGCACTCCTTGATGAGAATTTTCAAAGAGTAGAAGAGCTTGATTTAGGGCAAAAGGGCTGGGTTCTTTTAGATAAAACACCCTTTTATGCTGAGAGTGGTGGGCAGTGTGGTGATATTGGTGTGTTGCAGTGTCGCGCAAAGGTACTAGATACAAAGAAATTTTTTGGTTTAAATATGTCACAAATTGAAGTGACATCACATATCAAAGAAAATACGAATGTTGATGCAGTTGTAGATGTAAGTCGTAATGAAATTGCTAAACATCACTCGGCAACACACCTTTTACACGCTGTTCTTTCAAATATATTGGGTGAACATATTTCGCAAGCAGGCTCTCTTGTTGAGGCAGACCGTCTGCGTTTTGACTTTTCTCATCCAAAAGCGCTGAGTGATGAAGAGTTGCGTGAAATAGAAGAGCGAGTTAACAGTGATATTATGCGTGCATTACCGGCAAAAACAGAAGTTTTGCCAATAGAAGAGGCAAAAAAATCAGGTGCAAAAAGTCAGTTTGGTGAAAAGTATGGCGATGAGGTTCGCGTTGTGAGCTTTGCTGATGCTTCTGTAGAGTTTTGTGGTGGAGTACATGTAAACAATACCGCAAATATCGGCTCTTTCATCATCACAAAAGAGAGTGGTGTGAGCGCAGGTGTGCGACGTATAGAGGCGGTTTGCGGACATGCGGCATATAAATACTTTTGTGAACAAAGAGCATTGCTCAAAGAGGCGCAAGCTGCAGTAAAAAATCTTGACTTGCTCGCTGGGATTACTAGACTCAAGTCAAATATTACAACACTAAAAGATGAACTTAAAGAGGCACAAGAGACCTCAAAAGCAGAAATCAAAGTAGATGAAATCAATGGTGTATCAGTAGTTGTAGATGAGTTGCCAAATGGTGATATAAAAGAGAAGATAGATGTACTGAAAAATCAAAATGAGAGACTCTGTGCAATGCTTTTTCAGGTTAAAGGTGATAAAGTACTCATAGCAGCAGGTGTAAAAGGATGTGAGGCAAAAGCAGGTGAGTGGATTAAAAAAGTTGCACCGATTCTTGGCGGTGGTGGTGGCGGTAGAGCCGATTTTGCTCAAGCAGGAGGCAAAGATGCCTCAAAACTACCAGAGGCAAAAGAGAAAGCATTGCAATTCATTAAAGAGGTATTAGAGGCATGAAAGATTTTATGATAGAACTTTTTGCAGACTATAGAACACAAATAGTATTTTTTCATGTAATTTCAGCTGTTGTATGGGTTGGAGGAATGGTAGCAATGAAGTTTGCAGCACACTCCTCTTTTATGCGCATTGAGTCACCTTTACATCGATTAGAGCGTATTTCGCAAGCACTCAACAGACTCTTTATGATTGTTTTACCTTTTGTTGTTATACTTATTATTACAGCGGTAATTATGGCAGTGGGGCTTGGGTTTCGTGCAGCTGCTGTTGATGCAAGTGGGAATGTCATAGATGAGTATGCAATGTACATCTATAATATTGTCCATGTAAAAGAGGTGATATGGATGGTAATGGCGGCTAATCTTGCTGCAATGATTTTTCGGCGCAATAAAGCACAAAAACTTTTGGTACAAGGCGACACGGCTGGTGCTAAAGAATCGTTAGCACTTATTGGAAAATATATGGTTCCTCTTAATATTGCACTTGGAATCATCGCAATTTATTTGGGAGTGACACTCAGAAATGCCTATTAGACTCTGCTCTTCATCTCCAACACGTGCTTGGCTTTTACAAAAATATGGTATTGATTTTATCCAAGAGAGTGTTGATTTTAATGAAGAGTCTATTGTTGCAAAGAGTCCAAAAAATTTTGTCTATCAGGCGACTTTAGGGAAATATGAACTAAATTTTAAAACATTTGGTATCAAAGAGTATCCGCTCTTAGTAGCAGATACTGTGGTAACAAGCCAAGGAGAGATTTTAAGAAAAGCACGCTGCATAGATGATGCTCGTAATATTTTAATGACACAAAGTGGCAATATTACAAGCATCATTACATGTATGATATACCACGCTAAAAATCAAAAAATTATAGATATTTCCAAAACAGATTATATTTTTGCGCCATTTGACAGTGAGGATCTCGAAGCATATTTAGCGAGTGGTGAGTGGCGAGGTAAGGCGGGTGCTTGCATGGTAGAAGGGTTTTGTAAAAAATACATTCAAGAGGTTAAAGGTTTTGAGAGTACTGCGATGGGTTTGAGTGTAGAAGTTTTACAAACTTTTATAAAGAAGTAAGAATGGGCTTTTATAAAAAGTACAGTTTATGTAAAATTGGTGGGAGAAAGAAGGTTGTGCTTGGATGATATTTTTTCAAAAATATAGGTTTTTCATTGGAAGTGTTGTTTTTTTTACCATTGTGGGTGCCACTCTTTTTGTCTATTCTCAGTTTATAAAAATACACGAGCAGAAGATACAACAACAAGAGTATCAAAAAGTTGCACAACAGTTACAAGACAAGATTCAAGATGCTATTTTGTTAAAAAAGAAAGCAACACTTGCAATAGCGCTTGCCTTGGCTTATCAAGCAGATTTGCAAAATCGTATACGTAACAATACTCTTACAAAGCATTGTTTTAATGCAGTTGTGCAACAATTTAGAGAAAATACGCTCTATAAAAATATTTGGATACAGGTTACCAACCAAGATGGAAGACCTCTTTGTCGTAGCTGGACAAAAAAACTTGACAATAACCTTCATGTAATAAGAGATGATATTGCGATAATACAAAAAACAAAAAAACCACTCAATAGTGTGAGTGTTGACAAGTTTGATTTGAGTATCAAATCAATGGTTCCTATTTTAGATAAAGAGAAGTTGATTGCTGTTTTTGAAGTTATCTCTCACTTTAACTCAATTGCTCAAGAATTTAAAAAGGATGGCTTAGAGAGTGTAGTTGTTGCTACAAAAGAGCAATCAAAGCATATCAAGTACCCGTTTAGTAAACTTTTTATTGATTCACATTATGTGGCAAATCTTGATGCTAATGAGGATCTTCTAAAGCTACTGCAACGTTATGGGGTAGAGAATATGGTAAAAAAACCATATATTGTAATAGAGGATTATTTGATTGCTATATCTCCTTTGAAAGATACTAAAAAGAGAGTTGTTGGATACTATTTTATTTTTCAAAAACTCGATACACTTTCAAATAGAGCATTAGAGCGATTCTTTTTTGAATGGGTGGTTTTAGGATTACTCTTTTTCTCATTTCTTGGTGCTTTTATTACTATTACACTTTACTTTGTTGTGAGAAAACAGAAAAAATATTATAAAAATATTATCGATTCTTCTAAAAATATCATTGTTGTCAGTGATAAAAAAAGAATCTTAGAGGTTAATAAAATATTTTTTAAATACTTTAGTCGTTACAAAACTCTTGAGGAGTTTCATAAAAAAAATAGTTGCCTCTGTGATTTCTTTGTTAAAGAGGAGGGGTATTTAGACAGAGGTGATGTTATGTATCATTGGCTTGATGTCGTTTTACAAAACCCTGATGCTACACACAAAGCAAAGATGGACATTGAGGGAAAAGTCTATTACTTTCTTGTGAATGTTGCTATCATAGATAAAGAAAAAGAGCATTATAGTGTTGTTCTTGCAGATATTACACAAGAGGAGATTTTTAAAAAAGAGTTAGAGCTCTCTGCTATTACTGATCCACTCACTGGAGTCTATAACAGAAGATACTATCATGAAAGAATACAAAAGGAGATGTATGAGGCGAAGCGATATGGATTCGCTTTGAGTCTGATTATGTGTGATATCGATTTTTTTAAGAAGGTGAATGATTTGCATGGACACGATGTTGGAGATGAAGTATTGAAGTACTACACAAAGCTGCTACAAGATAGCCTGCGTACAAGTGATGCATTTTGTCGTATAGGGGGAGAGGAGTTTATGATTATCTTAGCACATACAAATAAAGAACAAGCTATTGTAATTGCTGAGAAGTTGAGAAAAAAAGTACAAGAGAGCAAAAAAATTCTTCCGATAACTATGAGTTTTGGTGTTACTGAATATATCAGCGGTGAGAGCGAAGATGAACTCTTTAAAAGAGTCGATAAAGCACTCTATAAAGCAAAAGAGAGTGGAAGAAACAGGGTTGTTAGTGAATGAAGTGTTATGAGAAGGAGCTTTTAGCACTTAAAAGAGCAGGACGCTACAGAAGGAGAGAACTTGTAAATAACAAGCTCCATGATTTTTCCTCAAATGACTATCTTGGGCTCTCTAGCCATAAAGAACTCCATGCCCTTACATGTAAATCGCTTGCACAATACCCTTATAATAATGCAAAAGCATCTATGCTTTTACAGGGTTATCATCAAATACATAAGAATTTTGAAGATGCTTTGTGTGAGGCAAACGGTTTTGAGGCAGGTATAGTACTTGGGAGCGGTTTTAATGCTAACCTTGCTCTGATAGAATCGCTTGTGCGTCGTGGCGATACACTCTTTATGGATGAACTCTACCATGCATCAGGAGTGCTTGCGTCACAGCTGCGTGGTATGCATGTTGTCTTCTTTAAACACAACGATATGGAGGAGCTAAGAGGCTTACTACAAGCCTCAAATGCCAAACGAAAAATCGTTGCAGTTGAGGGTATCTACTCTATGGATGGAGATCTATGCGACAAAGAGGTCTTTAACATTTGTGATGAAGCGGAGGCTCTCTTGATTGTGGATGAGGCACACAGTAGTGGGGTTGTAGGAGAGAATCTTATGGGTGTTTTTGATCACTATAATATAGCTATCAAAGAGAACTATATTAAGATGGGGACACTAGGAAAAGCGTATGGGAGTTTTGGTGCTTTTATACTCGCATCAGCACATATAGTAGATTATCTCCTTAACCGTGCCAAACCTATTATCTATGCAACTGCACTCTCTTTATATGATACACTCTTAGCACACAATGGATTGAAATATATTGTACAAAACAGAGAAATTTTAAAAAAAGAGATAGCGCAAAGACAAAGGGTAGTGCAAGAGGAGTTACATGTAGCTGTGCAAGGGCTCATAGTCCCTTTACCTATGGGTGATAATAAAAGAGTAGTAGAGATAAAGGAGCAACTCATAGCTTTGGGTTATAGTGTTGGTGCAATAAGACAGCCTACAGTAGCATCGCCAAT
>DQUE01000060.1 GCA_015662405.1 Sulfurimonas autotrophica
AAAATCCGAAATAAACAAAAAGATTTTGCTCTTGGTTTGTACGAAGGGGTTATGGAGCATATTGATGCTATTGACAAAGCGATTGTAGAGCATTTAAAAGAGTGGGATTTTGCACGTCTTGGTGCTATTGAGAGAGCAACACTGCGGCTTGCTACTTATGAGATTTTATTTAGCGAACTTGACTCTGCAGTTGTTATTAATGAAGCGGTTGAAATTACAAAAGCATTTGGAACAGAGCAGTCTCCAAAGTTTATTAATGGTGTTTTGGATGCTATAGCAAAAGACAAAAAGGCATAAATGTATGACAAAGGTACTCTGGCTCAGTCTTTTTTTTGCAACATTTTTATTTGCATCAACAAATTTTCATGAAGAAAATAATTGTTTGAAGTGCCACGGAGGGATTGCGCATATTAGATCTCCCGAATCTGGTATGGCAAAGGCTATTGCAAAAAAAGCAGCAGATGCAGGGTATCCAAAAAATAGTTGTATTGTTTGTCATGGAGGAAATCCAGCAACAGAGTATAAAAGTAAAGCGCACAAAGGAACTATTAAATATTTTTTGACACATGAGGGTCCCAAAGAGTTCTATCCTGCACCGGGAAGTACTTGGATAAATCAAAATACCTGTGGAATGTGTCACAAAGAAGAAGTCGCAGCACAGATGAACTCTCTTATGATGACAGAGCAGGGGAAAATTCAAGGGGCGCTTTGGAGTTTTGGAGGCAAGGAGGGCTACAATCATACAGTAGGGACATATAAAACAAAAAATCCAACAGATATTCATGCGCGTCTTGGTACAAAAAAGTATCAGGAGTATATGCAAAAACTCTCAAAAATGGAGCCACAGGCCTTCCCAAATGAGATGACGCAACTCCCTCCTGCTCCAACAGCGGAGGAGGTTGAAAAAGATCCCTCATTAGCTGTATATACTTACTTACGTCAAGAGTGTTTGCGTTGTCATACAGGAAGTAAAGGTCGCCAAAAAAGAGGTGATTATCGCGGTATAGGCTGTGCTGCTTGCCACATTCCCTACTCAAATGAAGGCTTTTATGAGGGTAGTGACAAAAGTATATCGCATAAAGAACGCGGTCATCTATTAGTACATCAAATACAGTCATCGCGTGAGACAAAAGTCACAGTGCATAAACAGAGTTATTCGGGTATTCCTACTGAGACATGTTCAACTTGTCATAATCGTGGAAAGCGTATTGGTGTTTCGTATCAAGGATTGATGGAAACTGCTTATAAAGCAACTTTTGATGCACAAGGAAATCCTCAACCAAAACTTCATACAAAAAGATATATCCACATGCAGGGTGATGTCCACTTTAAAAAGGGAATGTTATGTCAGGATTGTCATACATCCAATGACATGCACGGAGATGGCTTTTTAAGCGGAGCGAATGCTGGTGCAGTAGAGATAGAGTGTCAAGATTGTCATGGAACAACAAAAAAGTATCCGTGGGAGTTACCCCTTGGTTACAGTGATGAATTTGAAACATCTCCACAAACGGGAGAAGCTAGAGGTGTAACAAAAACTATGGCGGAGTATTTGAAACAGGGAAGTGTCAATAAGCCAGATGAGGGTTATTTACTTTCAGCACGAGGAAACCCCTTAATACATGCAACCAAAAAAGGCAATGAAGTCATAATACATTTAGCAAGTGGAAAAGATGTGTTACTCAAACCACTCAAACTGCTTAAAAAAGAGCAAAAGCTTTCAAAAATCGGACTCTTGGCAATGGATAAGATTACAGCCCATAATGATAGGTTGGAGTGTTATACGTGTCATGCAACTTGGGCGCCACAATGTTACGGCTGTCATGTGAAAATAGACTATAGTGGAGGCAAACAAAATCCGGACTTTTTGCAGTCTTCTCATGATCACGATATACATGGACAAACAGGTATTATGAGAAAATCATTAAAAAAATATTTGGTTGACGGACAGGTAACTGAAACAAGAAGCTTTTTACGTTGGGAAGATCCGGCTCTTTCTCAAAATGGAGAGGGGCGAATAAGTCCAACAATTCCAGGGTGTCAAACAACTATAACAGTTATAGGAAAAGATGGCAAAGCATTATTGCAAAATCATATTTTTAAAATACCAAATGTAGAAGGTGCGGGAGCTGAAGGACAAAATGCTATTGACATGGCACCGATTCAACCACATACTATTCAAAAAGAACCAAGAAGTTGTGAGAGTTGTCATGCTATGAAAAAAGCATTAGGATATGGTATAACAGGTGCGCAAACGACATTTGACCCTTCTGTCAACACAATAGTAGATATAATGAGTGCAGATGGAAAAATAATGCCGACGATTGTAGATGAACAAATTCCTGCAATACCGAATCTGCATTTTGATTACTCAAAATTTTTAGATGAAAACGGAACACAACTGCAGACTGTTGGACATCACTGGAGGCTTTCACAGCCTTTGAGTCAAGCGCAAATTGACAAAACAGACAGAGCAGGAGCATGTATAGCTTGTCATCAAAGTATCCCAGAGGGTACTCTGGCAATTTCTGCATTGGCACATATTGCTGAGATGGCAAATGTAAAGATAGACAAGAAAGAGCATGCCGGTATTTTACATAAAGTTTTAAATTTAGCTGCATGGATTCAGGTAGTTATAGGTATATTTATTGGTATGCTTGCAATGTATATTTTTTATAGACTTTTTATTAAAAAGAAGTCTATCAGTTCACGAAACAGAGGATGGAAATAATGAAATATTTTTTATGGGGAGTAGCACTTTTGCATGTTGCTCCTTTGTTACTCATAGACACAATGTCCTTGATACAATTACGAACAAAGTGATACAATGAGTAGATTGACAAAAAAAGAGGCTCTTGATCTGATTCGTCATGCAGATTTAAAAGAGTTAGGGCGCATGGCTACACAGAGAAAAAAAGAGTTACATCCCAAAGGAATTACAACCTTTGTTATAGATAGAAATATCAACTATACAAATATTTGTTGGGTTGATTGCAAGTTTTGTGCATTTTACAGACATGAAAAAGATGCAGATGCTTATGTGTTGACATTTGATGAGATAGATGCAAAGATAGATGAACTCCTTGAAATTGGAGGAACACAGATACTTTTTCAAGGTGGAGTACATCCTAAATTGAAAATTGAGTGGTATGAAGATTTGGTGGAACATATTCATCAAAAATACCCGACTATTACTATTCATGGGTTTAGCTCTATTGAACTAGATTTTATAGCAAAAGTTTCGCGTATTACGATTGAAGAGGTGCTAAGGCGACTTAAAGCCAAAGGACTAGCTTCTATTCCGGGTGCTGGAGCTGAAATACTCTCTGACAGGGTTCGAGACATTATTGCACCAAAGAAAATAGATGCAGAGGTGTGGATAGATGTGCATCGTCAGGCACACAAACTTGATATAATGAGTACGGCCACCATGATGTATGGAACAGTTGAGAGTGATGAAGATATTGTGGAACATTTTGATATGATAAGGAGTCTGCAGGATGAGACAGGTGGTTTTCGTGCTTTTATTATGTGGAGTTTTCAAGGAAAAAATACAGAACTCTTAGAGCGCATACCAGATATGGAAAAACCATCCTCTAATCGTTATCTGCGCCTGCTTGCTGTAGCTCGTCTCTATCTTGATAATGTAGTAAATATACAAAGTTCTTGGGTTACACAAGGACCCTATATAGGACAGATGGCACTACGTTTTGGTGCAAATGATTTAGGATCAACCATGATGGAAGAGAATGTTGTGAGCTCTGCAGGAGCAGCGTACACAATGGCAAAAGATGAGATGCTACACTTGATACGTGACATTGGTGAAATACCAGCTGTAAGAAATACAGCATATGAGACTCTAGAGATCTTTAACACATGAAAATCTTTGTAATAATTTTAGTAATAGGACAGATAATAATGGCAGCACAAATTGACTATATAGAGGTAAAAGGAATCAAAGTTCCGATTATTTTTGAGAAAGACACACGACTTCCTTTGGTAAATACACAAATAGTTTTTACTAACAGCGGAAGTATAACAGATACAAAAATAGCAGGATTGGCAAAATTCTCTTCAAAAATATTAAATGAAGGAACGAAAAAACTAGGTTCAAACGGTTTTTCAGAGGAGCTTGAATCACGTGCTATACATATATCGGCAAGTGTTGGAAGAGAGACTTTTGTGCTTGAAGCGAGTGCATTAAAAGATGAATTTGCTAATATGGTAAAATTTATGAGTAGTCTGCTTAAAGACCCTAACTATACACAAGAGGCACTCTCTAAGGTGAAAACGATGACAATTGGTACACTCAGTAGAAAAGAGAATGATTATGATTATGTAGCCTCAAATGAGCTCAAAAGACTGCTTTTCCCAAATACTCCTTTAGCACAACCGACATTAGGAACAGTTCAAAGTGTTACAAGCATAACACTTGATGATGTCAAAGGTTTCATCAAAGAGCATTTAGTCATCTCGCGTGCCATTGTTGTTATGGGGGGAGATGTTACAAGAGAAGAAGCAAAAAAGAGCATAGCAAAGATCTTAAGTACCCTACCAAAAGGAAAAAGTGAACCATTGCCACATTTTCGTGCGAGTGATAAGCCAAAAGAGAGTATCTTAAAAAGAGAGACAGAGCAGGCATATATCTATTTTGGTTCACCTTATAATATGGCAGTAAATGATGAAGAGTATTACAAAGCAAGAGTAGCTATATTTATTCTTGGAACAGGTGGCTTTGGAAGTCGTTTGATGGAGGAGATTCGTGTAAAAAAAGGGCTTGCTTACTCTGCATATGCGCGTGTACATGTAAACAAATCTGCATCTTATCTTGATGGATACCTCCAAACTAAGCTTGATTCAATGGATGAAGCAAAAGAGAGTGTTGTGAATGTTATTGCAAAGTTTGTGCATAAAGGTGTAACCAAAGAGGAGCTTGAACAGACAAAAAAATTCTTGCTTGGGAGTGAACCGCTAAGAGTTGAGACTTTAAGTCAAAGACTGCAACGCACTTTTATGGATTATTATAGAGGTTTTCCTTTGAACCATTCTAAAACAGAATTGCAAAAAATTAAAAAATTAAAACTAAAAGATTTGAATGATTTTATAAAAAAACATACAGAGATCCTAGAGCAGAGTTTTGCGATAGTGACAAAGTAGTTTTGTGACACTTATAGGGCAAATAGATAGGATTCTTTTTGAGTCTGAAGGATTTTTCATTGCAGTTTTAAAAAGTGGTGAAAAAATCAGTGGAACCTATTTTGAGAGTGATGTCGAGCACTTAAAAGGTTCGGCTATCACCCTTGAAGGAGATTATGAAGAGCATAAAAAGTATGGAAAGACTTTTAAGTTTGATACCATTAAAGTCAATCAAAATGAGCTCTTTTTCTTTTTAAATAAAATCATCAAAGGCTTTACAAAAAAACTCTCTGCTGATTTGATAGAGCATTTTGGAGCAAAAGAGCTTATTGAAATTTTAGACAATGATATAGAAAAGCTTTTAGCATTTAAAGGCATTAAAGAAAAACGCCTAAAGAAGATTCAGGCCTCTTGGAAACAGTTTCGTTCTATGCGCCGTTTGGGTGAGTTTTTAAGTCCCTATGATGTATCGCCAACACTTTTGACAACTATTGCTACGGCGATGAAGGATGTAGAAGAACCCTGCACAAAAATCAAAGAGAATCCCTATATATTGACAAATATAAACTCCATAGGATTTAAGCGTGCCGATGAACTTGCTCTGAAAATGGGTGTTGCTCCTGAGAATGAAAAGCGAATCAGTTCGGCGATGGATTATGTCTTATTAAATTATTGCGAAGCACAAGGAAATAGCTGTATTGCCAAAGAGGTGCTCTTTTTAGGGCTTGATGAGTTACTTGGATTTGTGAATAAACAAAATCTCTACGAGGCAGCTCTTGTTGAGCGTGTGGCAGAACAGAGTATAGTGATTATGAAAAACGATCGTCTCTCTCCTGCGAGACTTTATGATGCTGAGAAGTTTTTATATGATGA
>DQUE01000188.1 GCA_015662405.1 Sulfurimonas autotrophica
AAAAAATGGCTTCCAATTTGAATATTTTTCATGCTTTTATCACCTTATCAATATTATACACTTTTTTTCTATTATTATATCTTATTGTTTCCTATCTCTTTATGTAGCGTCTCTTCTAAAAGAAGATACTCTAAAACATAATGTAAAAGCTTCTTTTTTGTTTGGAGTGTAAGTAATTCTCTTTGATTTACCATAAAAAGGTTACTAAGTCCAAGCATATATTTTTTGATTTCTGCCTCTTGGAGTCTCTCTACAAGAGCTATCTCTTTTTGAGAATTTTGCATATTTATAAAAATATTGTTTAGAGAATGGATAATTTGTGTTATCTTTGTTTTCATTGTAATAAGTGTTATATTTTTATTATTATTGATCTGTTGTATTTTTTTGATAATCTCTTTTGACTTCCCTTCATACTGTCTTCTTTGAAAAGGAAAACGCATATCAAAAGAGAGCTTAAAACCATTATTGTATTTAAAATCATGCACACCATAAAGCCCAACATTGAAGTTAGGATATTGCAAGAGTCGTGCATGTTGTTGTTGTATATCCATTTTTTTTACTTCATAAGTAAAAACTTTTAAATCCGCTCTCAAGTGTAACGCCATTGAAAGTGCCTCTTTTATTGTCAAAGTATTGGGCTTTACTTCTGGCAGAGATGGTAAAATATAATATTTATTAAACTCCTCTTTTGAGAGCATAAGGTATTGTAAAAATTGTTCTAATCTATTTTCAAAATTATTCTTTGCTGTAATGAGCCTTTGCTCTCTGTTGATTATTTGCTGATTTGCCTCAAGAAGAGTAATCTTAGGTAAAGAGCCCGCTGCAACTCTCTTCTCAATAATTTTTTGTCTCTGCTTGGCAAGTTCAAGCAACTCTTCTTCTAAAACAAAGAGTGCTTTGCCATGCAGTGCTCTATAGTAAGCACTAAAAATCTCAAAACGAAGAAGTCGTAAATTATCTTGTGATTGAAAAGTTTGCTTTTGTCTGTTTAGTTTTGCAGAATCAAATTGTAGTTTGCGCTTATTCATACCATTGATCAATGCACTAAGAGGGAGCTTCATACCAAGTAGTACCTCTCCTTTTTCTCCTGTTTTTATATTGTTATACTCTTGCACTCCTGCTGCTTGTCTATATCCTCCAAAAAATTCTATCCCATTTTCTAAAGGCTTTCGTATCTCTATAGTGCGAAAGTCCCCCTCTGTCGCCGGATAGCGTTTTTTTTCATATTTCATAAAAAGTTGTGTATCAAAGGCTCCTTCAAAATACTTCTCTTGTCCTTTATAGATATACTCTTGTGCTTTTGCATTGTACACAAAAGGATTTTTTTGTGTTAAATAACTCTCTAGCATCTCTTTGGTAAAGTGCTCCTGCGAGTAGAGCCATGCAGTAGTTGTCAAAATGAAAAAGAGTATTCTCATTTTTTCTTCTCAATAACAGGAGTACGCATTTGCGGAGGCAGTGCATTCATGAGTCTCCATAATTGATACCAAATAGGAACAATATTGAGTCGGACAAGTACTCTTGCTTGTGTGCCAATTCTTAAATTATCCCCTTGAGGCCAAGGCTCTTCTTTAGTTTCACGCACAAGAGCATAGAAAAATCCTTGTTCATGTGATGTATTTTCTACTCTATATATCTCACCTTTAAATGTACCAAACTTAATTGCCGGCCAACCTGATATTTGCATAGTTGGCCAACCATAAAACATAATTCTAACAGGAAGACCCTCTTTGACTAAAGGCATATTAAAGTCAGAGACTTTAATCCGTAAAATTTTTTCTTTGGTCTTTGGAGAGAAGAGGAGAAGTTGTTCCCCTTTTTTGATATACCTATTTTTATCATTTTGTAAGATTCTCATTACATAACCATTTTTTTGTGCAAAAATATCACCTCTTTTATAGCGATCCATTGTAACAGAGTTATTTTGTAGTTTTTGCTCGATATTTTTGAGACTATTATTTGCCTCAAGCAGTCTATTTCTTACTTGCTGAATTTTGTTTTTGCTTTCTCTTGTAAATTTTATTTTTTCGTTATTAATAATGGAGAGTTGTTCTTGTTGTGCTTTTATCTCCAAACTTCCTCGCTCTAGACTTGTTTTTGATTGTATATATCTATTTTGTGCAACTTCAAAATTTCTTTTAGACTCAATCCCCTCTTTATATAAAGAGTCTATTCGCTCATAGTTTAACTTATCAATTTCATATCTTTTTTGCAATGCAGTCTGTCTGTATTGTAAAGAGTCAAGTCTATTCTTGGCTTGGTTATATTTTTGGGTATAAATAGTGACCCCTGTTTCATAAGAGACCTGTAAATTCTCTTTTTTTGTTTGTAGATTTACTATCTTTTTTTCTATATTTTGAGACTGTTTTCCAAGGCTCTCTTGAATATTTTGCAATTTTTGTGCATATGCTTGATCAAGATCAACCATAGTAAGAAGTTTGGTTCCCTTTGTAACATATTGATTCTCTGTTACATAAATATCACTGATAAAACCATCTATAGGAGCAATAATCGAGTAATCTCTTTGTGTCGGATTTTGTGCAAGCACGACACCTTTGCCTTCAACAGTCTGTTGCCATGGTAAAAAAAGTATCGCTAATAGGACACAAATGATGATTGAAGTAATTAGCCAAATTTTTCGTACCAAAGGACTAAGATGTGTCTTTTTTAAAGAATGAAATTCAAAATCAGTCATTTTGAGACCCACTTAATAATGTTGTCAGTTTTTCAACTTTATAAAATCCTTCTATCATGTCATAAATATAATCTATCTGCTTGATAAAGCTTTTTACTGCACTAGTCATAGAGACGACCACAATTTCAGCTGCAATAAATTCACCAACAGGAATAACACCTTTAACAACAAGATGTCCTCCTATAATTAAAAAAGCACTAAAAATTGCACCTTCTATAAAAAAAGTAAATGAGAGTTGCGAAATAATAATACGAAAGTTTTTTATTCTTGCATTTATGTATGTTGCAAGTTTTGTATCTAACTCTTTATATATCTCCTCATCTGATTTCTCATCAAAAGGAATGTTTTGAATAAAATAGATACTACTGTGCTTTGCATCTGAACGCTCTATAGCAGATTTAGGTCCACGAATACCTAAAATTATAATAATAATGGTAAAAAAGATAAAAAAGAAAAAACCAAGTCCAAATAGAACTGGATCAAAGGCAAGCAGAAGAAGCAGACTTGCAATCATTTTCACAACCAAACCCGAACCATCCAATAACAAGACGGGGAAAAACTTTTGAATAGCTCCTATGTCAAAAAAGTAGTTCATATATTTATCGATAAGCTTTTTTGTTTCCACTGAAGAATTTTTAAATTTCGTTGCCATTTTAGCAACCTTGATACTTGTGGTTACAAATATCTTTTGTTGAAACTTTTCAATAATATACTCTTTTATGATTTGCAAAGATGTTGTTAAGAGAAAAATAGTGATAACAACAACAGCAAGAACAAAAATAGAGATATTTGCATGCGCAAGGATACTATTTATTATAAATGAACTTGTAAGTGGAATTGACAACACTAAAATAGCTTCAATTGCTGAATAGTAAAGAAGATAAAAGATATTTTTTTTATCTGCTTTAAAAATGGCTGCAATGCCTT
>DQUE01000115.1 GCA_015662405.1 Sulfurimonas autotrophica
AACAAAAATATTATTATGATTTGCAAATAGGTAATTATGAATATCTAAAGAAGATGTAAGCGGTAAAATTCTCTTATCTTGTGTGAGTTTGTAATATGCGGATTTGAGTGCGTTCACTTCGGCATGCGGTTCGCCTGCCCTATGATGTGCTTCAACTGCCAAAAGTTCTCCATATTCCCCTCTTACACTACAACCAACAGCAGGATTTGGATATGTCAGACCTTGATACTTCCAAGCCTCGCTGATTGCAAGATCCATATAAAAGTTATGATCTATTTCCATTCAAAGTAGGTTTTTGCTTTTTTTACAGCATTAAAATCGACTTCGTGTAGCTGCCCATCTTTTTCTACAAAAAGTGTATTGCCTTCAACTTTTACAAGTTTGCCTTTACATTTTTCTTTTGCATCTAACACTAAAGAGACATTTTCCCCTACAGATTTTTTAAAATGATCAAGAGTAGTCAATTTTCTCTCAATTCCAGGACTTCCAACCTCTAATCTATACTCACCAGAAACAGGAGGTGTAACATCAAGTAAAGGAGAAATAAGATGTGTTAATTCGACACATTGATCAAGGCTGACACTTTTTCTTTTTCCATCTTTACTATCATTGGATATAACACTTACACGAAAAATAGTTTCATCATTTTCATTTACAACAACTGTATCATAAAGCTGTAAATCTACTGATTTTACCATAGACTCTATGTCATTTTGTAAACTCATGATGCATCTCCTCTCTTTTCATTAGCTATTTTTTTAAATAACTCTTCAATATTTTGTGATTTTTTCAACTGCTCATCAAAGGCAAATGCCAACTTTGGACATCTGTACCAGCCTTGATCTTTTAAACAAAAATCTTCAACTAACGGACGTGCTTTACGAAGTTGTTTCAAATACGTCCGTTTCTCCTCTTCAGTAAAACTACTCGGATCTATATAAACCTTTGCATCACTTCTTCCTCGAGAACACTTTACCTCTACAACACTTAGCGCATGGAGACGATTATCATTAAGCTGACTTAGTGCTTCAGGTATAAGTTCAGCTAAAAGCGCCTCTGTTCTTTTTTGCTTTATTTGTGCTTCGTTCATAGGACTATAAAGAGACCTTTTGTTCAACTTTTTTAAATGTTTCAATAACATCACCAACTTGCACATCGTCATAGTTAGATATAATTACACCACACTCATAGCCATTACCAATCTCTTCAACATCATCTTTGAAGCGTTTAAGTGATACAAGTTCACCCTCGTATGCAACAACACCTTCACGAATAACGCGAACAAGTCCACCACGAATAAGTTTCCCATCAACGACGAGACATCCGGCAACCATACCTTTTGGTGATTTGAAAACATCTTTTACTTCAGCTTGACCTGTATTTTCTTCAGTAAATTTCGGTGCCATCATTCCTGTGAGCATACCAGTCATGTCATCTAATAACTGATAAATAATAGAGTATGTTCGAATATCTACATTTCTCTGTTTTGCCAATGCTTTTACTGATCCTGTAGGACGAACATTGAATCCAAGTAAAACACAATTTTCAGAGTTACTTACTAACTCCACATCACTCTCTGTAATTCCACCAACACCACTAGAGATAACATCGATTTTCACTTCGTCATTTCTTAGTTCACTTAATGAACTTCTAATAGCTTCAAGTGAACCATGCACATCAGTTTTAAGAACCACTTTAAGCGATTTTAATTTTCCTTCTGCGATCATCGATGTCATATCTTCTAACGTTGATTTCGTCGATTTTGAAAGCTCTTTGTTTCGTTCATACTCATAACGCTTACGCGCATACTCTTTTGCCTCTTTATCACTACTCATTGCCATCATGATCTCACCTGCAGCAGGCACTTCATTTAACCCTACAACGACAGCAGTATGCGATGGTCCAACCTCTTTAATTTGCTTAGCATTTTCATTTATAAGTGCTTTTACCCGTCCATAGGAGCTTCCACAGACAACATTATTTCCTACTTTAAGTGTACCATTTTGTACAATTACAGTTGCAACAGGTCCTCGTCCTTTTTCCAAAGATGACTCTACAACTGCTGCTTTTGCTGGAGCATTTGGGTTTGCTTTGAGTTCAAGGACTTCAGCGGTTAAGAGAATATTCTCTAATAAATCATCAATCCCCATCCCCGTTTTTGCTGAAACAGGAACAAATTCAGTATCTCCACCCCAATCAACTGGAGAGATACCATGCTCTGCCATTTGTCCTTTTACAAGGTCAGGGTTTGCATTCTCTTTATCCATTTTATTGAGTGCAATAATTATAGGTGCGCCTGATTCTTTTGCTATCTTGATAACCTCAAGAGTTTGTGTCTTCACACCATCATCAGCAGCAACCACAATAATAATAACATCGGTAATATCTGTACCACGTTGGCGCATAGAGCTAAATGCTGCATGACCTGGAGTATCTATAAATGTAATTGCTTTTCCATTTTGTTCAACAGTATAAGCACCAATATGTTGTGTGATTCCACCCGCTTCATTTTCAGTTACCTTTGCTTGTCTAATTGCATCAAGCAGTGATGTTTTCCCATGATCAACATGCCCCATAATTGTAACAATAGGTGGTCTCTCAACTGCATCAGGATCTTCAACTTCAGTTTCTTGAACATAGTTAAATGCATCTTTTGGATCAACAACAGTCACTTCAACACCAAACTCTTCAGAAAGAATTTCAATTTCATCTGCACCTAAAAAGTCATTTTTAGTCATCATCATTCCAAGATCAAAAAGAACTTTAATAATATCTGACATCGGACGCTTCAGTTTTTCAGCAAATTCGTAAACACGAATATCCTCAGGAATCTCTACATGTGTAACTACTTCGTCTTCTTGGCTTACTTTTGTGTATTTTTTTCTTCTATCACGAGAAACTTTTCTACCGCGTGGTGCCTGTTTTTTATTTGCATTTCGCCCTATAGGTTTTGGTGCTCTTGGTTTTCTTGGTTCCTCTGGAATAATTGGAGCACGCTCTGTTGCATTAAGATCTAAAAGTGTTACCTGGTCATCCATATCCATAGAAACTTCTGCTAAAGAACCACCAAATATGTCAAGTTTTTTCCCTTGATCTTTTTTACTTGTTGGAGCTTGTTTTGTTGTTGACTTTTTCTTTCTTTGCAGTTCTGCAAGCGCTTCAGCACTCATTTTCCCATATGAAGATACTGATGCTTGTTTTTGTGGTGCACTATAGGTCTCTTCAACTTTTGGCTTTTTCTTTTTGACAATTTTTAGATTTGACTTTTTAATCGCAGACCTAGGAGATGTTGTAACAACTTTTAATGTACTTTTTGAAGTCTCTTTTTTTTCTGCAACTTTTTGAGGTGTCTCTTTCGAAGTCGTCTTCTTTTGTTCTTTTTTAGAAATTTCAGCTATCTCATCTTTATCAACAACATCCTCTTTTTTAACACTTTGTTCAGAGGAAGTCTCTTCTTTCTCTCTTTTCTTTATCTCTTTCTCTTGTTCTTTAGGAGTATCACTGTCCACTTTTTTAGATGTTTTTACAATTTGCGGCTTTTGTGTTTGCGCACTATCATCACCGTTCATTATATAGTTTGCTATGCTTTCTGCTTGTTCCATCGTTACTACACTTTGTGCAGATTTTACTTCAAGACCCATCTTTTTTGCTTTTTCTAAAACATCTTTAGAGGCTATTCCTAGCTCTTTTGCAATTTCATGTACTCTAACTTTTTCTATCATCAGTGATGATCTCCTTTAGTTTCTTCATAAGTTTATCTTTATTCGGGCTTTTGCATTGGCGCATTAAACCTTTAGAAAGTTTTTTTTCTTCAAACAGACAACTTTGACATAAATAAAAACTTCTTCCAACACCATGAAAACATATCAATTCGCCATCAAGACATTGTAGTCTTAGCAAACTGTTTTGTGCATCTCTTTTTCTACAAATAATACACATTCTCTGAGGTCGATGAAATTTTTTTACCATTATATCTAAATCTTACTTTATTTAATAGCCTTATCGCGCTATTATTAAACCATCATTATCAAAATCCAAGACTTTTACTCCAAAATCTGGAAATTTTTGCTTCATTCTGTTTGCTATCATCGCTGAATCATCATCATACGTCAGTGAAAAAAATGTCGATCCACTGCCAGAGAGTGTACTCATCAAAGCACCACTTTCATAAGCAACTTTTTGAACGCTGAACAATTCTGGGAGAGTTTTCATCCTTGCTTTTTGATGAAATCTATCCTGTGCAGCAAGTTTAAGCATCTCCCAATCTTCATTAAAAAAAGCTGCAACTGTAAGTGCAGCATGAGAAAGATTATATACTGCATTCTCTTTAGAGTATGATTTGGGAAGTACTGTTCGCGATTTTGATGTGTTCATCTGTTTGTTTGGAATTACGACAACAGCTTTTAGGTAGTTTGGAAGATGTTTCTTTTGCGAAAAAACTTTATTTTTTTCAACTGTAGCAACAGTAAACCCACCCATAACAGCAGGTGTAATATTATCAGGGTGTGGCTCATAAACTAAAGCATGATTGAGTATTCTGCGTTTTGAGACCCTTATACCTGCTGCCTCATGAGCTGAAGCGATTGCTGAGACTATTACGGCAGATGAACTCCCAAGACCACGTGACATTGGAATCTGATTATAAAATGTAAACTTAAAGTTTTGCTTATTTTTTGTCAATCGGTTATAATGCTCATTAAAAATACTAATAAAAAGGTTGTTCCCTTTTAATCGTGGATTATTTTCCCCTTCACCTTTTATACTTACGCTAAAAAATTTTGATGGGTGAAATTCAACTCTGTTTCTTAAATCTACTGCTAAACCTAATGTATCAAATCCTGGTCCAAGGTTTGCAGATGTTGCCGGTACGCTTATTGTCACTAATTATCCTATCCAACAGCACCTATCATATAAAGAGGTGTTGTATTTGTACTAAACTCATTATAATCCAACACATCTGGTAATGTAAATTCTGATTGTGGTGCTGTTTCTATTTTTTGCGTTTTTATTTCTTGGTCAATTTTAACAAAATATAGCTTTCCAATCGCTTTGATGGGTTGATTTTTATTAAAATAAAAAGCATCTACTGCAAAAAGCGGTATTTTTTTCAAAATACTTAACGACTTTAAAAATATATAAGCAACTTTAATTGCCATAAAACTTCCCGGACCGTTAGCATAAAACAATTTTTCTACCTCATATTCATTCAATATATTTTTAAAGATAACCGGAAGAACATCAGAACTTTTTTCATCACTTTGGATTGTAGTTATAAGTCTATTTTCTTGATAGATACCAATCTTAATAGGTGAAGTAAGTGTTATACATAAAACATCAACTTTAAGCATATGCTTTTTCTAACTCTCTTGTTTTTTCTCCAACAAGCTCAACTACTTCATAATTGTCTGCATCTTTTAAAAGCTTTATTGTCAGTTTATGGTTCAAATCATGACTCCCAGCCAATGCCTCATAGTTGCCAATAAAATTCATACCAATAAGACTCATATCACCAATAGCATCGAGAATCTTATGCCTTACAAACTCATCGCTAAATCGTAAGCCTTCAGGGTTGAGTATCTTTTTCTCATCTAAAACTACTGCGTTTTCAAGTGAACCGCCAAGTGCTAAACCTTTTGAACGTAAATACTGCACCTCATGCAAAAACCCAAAGGTTCTCGCACGGGAAATCTCATTTTTATAACTCTCTTTCGTAAACTTCAAAACATATTCCTGTGTCTGGATCACAGGATGAGGAAACTTAATAGTAAAATCATAGTTCAAATCAGGAGAAGGAGAAAGCTTTACATACTTTTCACCCTCTTTTATCTCTACCTCTTTTTTAATCATCATCACTTTTTTAGGAATATCAAGTTCTTGTATACCAGCTTCATCTAAAAGCATACAAAAACTTGCACTGCTCCCATCCATCACCGGTACTTCATCTGCATCAACAACCACACGAAGATTATCAATTCCATATGCATACACGGCAGATAAAAGATGCTCAATAGTAGAGATAACATAATCATCTTTCCCTATTACTGTTGCCATTTTTGTATCAACAACATTTTGAGGAACTAAAGGAATAGAGACATCTACATCACTTCTATAAAAGACTATTCCACTGTTTGACTC
>DQUE01000018.1 GCA_015662405.1 Sulfurimonas autotrophica
CATCTTAAGCTTCTAGATTTTGAACTCTTAGGTGCAAAGAAAAAGCTTGATGTATCAGAAAAAAGACTTCAAAAATTTATTGAAGAAAATAGAGTTGCCGGTATTAATATTCAAACTAATAATTTGATCAATACTATTTATAAATATGAAAATCAATTGGAAGATTTAGATATAGAGCATCAAAATATCAGAGCAATTTTTAATATTTATAAAAAAAGTTATGATTATAAAGATATTTTAACGAGAATTTCACAACTTAACAATGCAAATTTGATAAAACTTGTAGACTCCATTGCATTAGAAGAAGATGCGTATAAAACGCTTCGTAAAAAATATAAAAGTAGACATCCGAGTTTAATTCATATTAAAAAGAGTATTGCTCAAAAGAGTGTTGCATTGGAGTATAACCTTAAACAATTACTTAAAAACACAGAGTCTAAAGGAGTGAAGCTAAAAAATTATCTCTCTAAGTATAAAACAAACCTTACAACAGTTCCACATAAAGAGATAGGTTATGCAAAATTAAAAAGAGAACATGATCTTTTAGAAAAAAACTATTTACTGTTACTTGATAAAAAAACACAGATAACTATCTCTAAAAAAATTCAGGGTGATTACAACTACCGTGTATTAGATTATGCATTTGTTCCACAAATTTATTCTAAGCCTAAAAAGTCTGTTTTGATGTTACTTGGAATAATTTTAGGTGTTTTGTTTGCCTTTTTATATGCGATAGTTCGTGCATATTTTGCAAAAAATATCACGGTTCCTAGTGAAGTAGAGGAACTTACAAGATTGCCTTATCTTGGAACCATTCCTTATATTAAAAATAAGAAACTTTACAATGATCTCTTTGTCACTAAAGAACCTGAATCAATTGCCTCACAGATGATGTGGTCTTTGAGGGATCGGGTTGATGGATTTAAGGGTAAGAAAAGATCACAGGTAATTGCTATAACTTCTATGGTAAAAGGGGAGGGAAAAACCACTTTGGCCGCAAATTTAGCGATTTGTCTTGGTATGGGAGATAAAAAAACTATTGTTCTTTCACTTGATCTTAGACTTCCTGAAATTCACTCTAAATTTGGTATTGATAACTCAGTGGGTCTCTCTTCTGTGTTGTTTGGTAATACAAAATTATCAGAAGTGGTTTACCAATCCAATGAATTTAAAAATCTTTATGTGATACCTTCGGGTCCTAAAGTTTCAAATCCAATGAAAATTATAAATTCAGATTACATTGATAAGATGATTGATGAATTAAGAGAACTATATGATTACATTATAATCGATCTTCCACCGGCAGGTGTTGCAGCAGAATCAGTATTTTTAATGAAAAAAGCCGACTTAGTGATTAGTGTTTTAAAATCAAAATATTCTGAAAAAAGTTTTATCATATATATGGAGAGTATTGCTAAGAAAAATAGCATTGAAAATTTAGGGTTTGTATTAAATGGTGTTAATGAAAAATATATTAAAATTATTTCTAGAAAAGAGAATAAAAAATATATTAAACATAATAAAGAGCTAGAAAAGAAAAGTTAATTTGGAGTCTCATTTCGCATAAAATCAAATACTGTAAAATGATTATTGCTATGAATATGATGACACCCTTTGATCTTTGGCAGAAAATTTGGCAGGATTTGGCAAATTTCCTTCTCTTGGTAGGTAGAAGGCGTTAATTGTGAAATTTCTGCAAGGGAAAAGCTAGCTCCATACATATTAAAATCCTGTTTTTGTCTTGCTCTAACCGGCAAGGAATTTTTAACAGGTAGAAGTCCTGCATTTCTGCCAAAATTACTGTTAAATACAAGCGGATTTAAACTATGTGGCGTCCAACTGTTTGAAAAGGGATGATCGCTATAGTATGCAAAAAGTTGTGCTGCTTGATCACTGTTGTTTTTTGTTGCCATGTTTGTAAACAGCCACCATTTTTGTTCATGTTTAAATATCATCGTATCTGCAGCAGAACAATTATCCATAATATCTTGTTGATACTCCCATTTTAGAGGAAAATTGATACATTTATAGAGTCGGATAGAGTTTGATTGACTGGTTTCAGGAATCATATAAAGTGATCCTTCAAATTCTAAAAGAAAGGGAAAGGACATGTGAAATGACTCCTCAATAACGGGTTCTAAAATCTCATAGCTGTTATCTTCAAAAATTTCGATGGCAGTAATACACGCTAATTGTTTATCATAAGAAAAATCTTCAACATAACAGATGCTTCTTCCCTCCCTTGTTATAATAAAAGGATCAGCAAAAAATCTATTTTCCGGTGTTTTAATTTCAATGCTTTGTTGTAAATTTGCATCTTCCCAATTGGTAGGTACAAATGCAACGCTCAATCTAGATTCATTTTTGAAAATCTTTTTATTTACAAACAGTTTTAAAAATAGCCAAATAGTTTTTAAAACATAGTGCACAGATTGCAATAGTGAAGGTGTGGTCAACATTGGACCAGCAAAAGGGATTTTTCTTTCAGGGCGGGGCAGTATCCCTTGTTCTGCGTAATCAATGAAAATTTTTGCTACATAAGGATTACTCTCTTTGTAAAGGTCGATAATGTTTTCCCCTAATAGGCGGGAAATGGCAATTTCTCCTTTGAAAAGTGTAACACTATTTTGTAGTTTGTGAGATAATTTTTGAATGGTAAAACCGATTGATGATTTTCTTAGATAGACCTCCCAAAATGCTGTGACACCGCTTCTATTCCACCTAGTATCACTATACTCAATGGAAATTATACCATCTTTTGCAAGCGTAAAAATTTCATCTTTTAAAAATTGTGAATCGTCAGCTTTAAAGATTAGATCCAAGTTTAGTAATTTTATTGCTTCTAAATCATCTTGTATGCTATAAACCAAATTACTAGAACCATGTTTGGTAAATTCTTTGATACTGAAAACTTCTCTATGCTTTTTAATCTCCTTTGCAAACCGTGGAACTAATCGTGAAACTATATTATATTCTATGTCGATTAAAAGTTTATATACAGCCATTTCTATAGGCTTATTGAGGGTGTCATCACTTTTTTGCAGTAAAAAGAATAACTTTATGTTGTCTTGGCTTGCTAGTGTTTGGATTGTTTCATAGATGTATCTATTGCAATCTGTAGAGTTGAGTATAATACCGATGTTTTTCAACTGAAGTTTAGAACCAATTTTTCGCATTTTAAAATACCTTCTGAAAGAATTTTTTAATTTTTTGAGGGTTGAGAAGATTAAAAAGTGTATATGCAATACCTGCATACCATGGTGCGTAAGAAAAATTTATATAACAGCACTTCTTTGTATCAAATTTCCAAAAATCTTTGATATCGCCTTTTCTCTGAATATAACTTAAAAGATCCCAAGGGAAAAACCATCTGATATAAGTTTCTTCATTGATATCTTGGGGTATTAGCTCTTTTTCTAAAGAGGCATTGATATAGTTATCAAGCATTTTTGAACCACAAAACTCAGATAACATGATAGAACCCCATGCCCTTGGATTGACCTCTATAATTTTATAGCTTTTGGTGTGTGTATCATATAAAAATTCAACCATGGCGATACCTGACCATTGAAGTTTTTCAAGTAAATTAGTACCTAGCTCTTTTAAGGTATCATTCATTTCACATTTTGAATAGACTGTCACTCCTCCCTCATCAGGATAAGTTCGGATGCGTTTGTGTCCATAGTAGGAAATCTGTTTTCCTTTATCAAACAAGAAAAAAGCACCATGAATATCTCTGCTATTTTCAAGTCTCTCTTGAATTAAAAATTTTTCATAGTCCAAATCTTTATTGTTAAGCAGTTCATCATAGGTATCAATAAACTTGATCCCCATGGAGCCTGATCCTATTTTAGGTTTTATGATGAGGTTTGATGGGAGATCTTTGTGCTCTATAAGTGAATTATAATCATACTCCATGGGAACCGGCAGATTGTTGTTAAGACAAAATTGTGAAAAA
>DQUE01000084.1 GCA_015662405.1 Sulfurimonas autotrophica
CCATGACTTATTTCATCACCTAAAACAAGAGACTTCACAGTTGAACGGTTAAATATATTTTTTAGTTCTAACATCTCTACTGCAAACGTTGAAAGCCCCTTTGCAAGGTTATCTTTTGAGACTATACGCGTAAAGAGTGAGTCAAATATACTAAACTTCATAACAGCAGCACTGACAAAAAAACCCGACTGTGCCATAAGTACCGCTATACCGATACTCTTCATCAAAGAGGATTTTCCGCTTGAATTGATACCATACAATAAAACGCCATTTATGTCATGCCCATCATGTACAGCGACATCTAGCATAACCGTTTTGGGATGTGGCAAATCCATATAGTCACGATTTCCCATCACTATATCATTTGGAACATAGAGCCCACCCCGCTCCTGCACTTCTATCAAAGGATGACGCAGTTGCATTATCTGCATAAAATTTTCATCCTCTTTCGTTGCCACCATCATAGGTCTTGCATGGTTATACTCTTGTGCCACCTTTGAAGAGCTCACTCCCACATCCAAATCAGCCACATAGCTGATAACTCTGTCAAAAAGAAGCGCATATCGTCTCTCAAAAAGTGCCTGAAGCTGTATATAACGCTCTTTTACCAATACAATAATTTTGCGACGATTTTTCATAATATTATCAGAGAGTTTATCTGTAAATGCAGAAGTGATTTTTACATTATTTGTTAGTTTTTTTACACTAAAATCTGCAAAATCTTCATGTTTTTTAAATGCATTCTCTATTAATGAAAATCTGTTTTTACTCAGAGAAATGTAATACCCCTCTTTTTCCAAAAGCCCCAAAGTAACAACTTTTGTAGAGCTTCCGGCATTTACTGATGCAAGCAACCCTTCAATTTTATCTATAATATCTTCAAAAGCAATCAACATGACTGCATTCTCTTTTACAAGCGTGTCTATGGCCTCATCCACACCGCTCATTAAAAAATTTTCATCAACTGTAGTATTTGTAAAACGACGTGAAATGTCCAAATCTATTGTTTTTGCTATATCTCGCAAAAACTCTTCAACTTCACTCTCATGAAAAGGCGTTTTTTGAATTTTATATTTTTTCACATACTGCATCAACTCTTTGACACTCATGATGGAATCATAGATATGATTCATCTCAAAAGGATGCAATCTACCAAGACGCAAACGACGCAAAAGCCTCTCAAGATCATATACACCCCGCATCATCTCATCCAAATATCTTACATGCGAAGAGACTCGTTCTATCAAATTGTATCGGCGTTCTAGTTCATCCACTTCCATTATCGGATTTAACAGCCGCTCTTTTAATAGTCTTTTTCCTATAGCTGTCGCACTTTTGTCAAGCATTTTTAAGAGTGTAAACTCTTTTCTATCTTTAGAAATTATCCCCATTTGCTCAAGTGCATTGTTGCCCAAGTACATAAAACGACGATTATCTATAATGCGTGGCATTGCCATCTTCTGCACTATATGATAATCATGTTCTATCACAAAGTCGATAAGAATCGCCAAAGCCTCCGTAATCATCGCAGAACGTTCCAAATCTAAATGTTCTATAGGTGAGAGTAATGATTGAATCTGATAAACCTCTTTAAAGAGTTCATTTTGAAAATCAATTTTTACTCTTTTGTTATTAACTAAATAGTGATAATTTTCAGGAATTTCCAAATACTGCATCACATGACGCTGATCATCAATGCCATCTAAAAAGGTCACAACAATTTCACTTGTTCGATAAACATGTAAAAGATGAAAAACTTCATCAAGGGCATAAGCAGGATCTTCACTTGTTCCATGTGTTTCATAGAGCCAAGTCTTTCCAGTTGTAACATCAATAGCAGCGTAACCAACAGTATAAATATCACGAATTTTATCTATTAAAAGAGAAACAATGTAGTTATCGTCATTATCAACAATATGTTCAAAATTCGTTCCAGGTGAGACAATCTGAGAAACATAACGACTGATTTTAGGAGGGTTTCCTTTTTGTCTGACAACTATCACCGTGTATTTTTGCTCTTGAATTAAACGATTTAAATAGCGTTCAAAAGAGACAGCAGGCACACCTGCAAGCAGAGGATTTTTTTCAGAATTTTCTATGATTTTTTTATTTTTTTTCGTAAGTTGAATGTTTAAAAGCTCTGCAATCTCTTTTGCTTTACCAATCTGTTGCTCATCATTATTGACTTCATAGACTTCAAAAAAAGTACCAATTTCCATAAAAACAACCGTATCATGTCCATACTTCTGTTCAAAAAATCGTTGCAGATCAAAATATATTTGCGTTAAAAGTTTATCTTTATTATTCAATATTTTACTAATTTCTGATGACTGCATGCAACTCTTTTTGACTGTTTTATAGTAATGAGATTATATCATAAGTATGTTTTGTAAAATAAATGTGAAGGAGAGATTTACATAAACTCTATAAAAATACTATGTTATGGGGTTTTCAATAGACTGATCTAGATACACTTATTCATACAAAGAATTAGGTCACCTCTAAAAACCAAAACTAATCAACTTTAAACAAAAAAAAACGATAGAATAAAAAAGATACAAGTAATGTAAAAGAAGCAAATACTACACTCTATATTACAAAAACTACTAGTAGCAATAAAATTGTTGCCTAAAAGACTTTGAAAAAAGTTAGGAGTTTTTTTAACCCAAATTATACAACTTTAACCCAGACTTGCGATAAGTCTAGGGTATATAATTACTCTGTTATACTACTAATGACATCCACAACCAGTGCCACAACTCTCATCACTACTTTGTGCTTTTGGAGCAGCTGTAGCAGTTGAACATGCACTTACACCTGGAGGTGTTGTCGGTTGCACTGCTTGATTATCTACGCCACCGTTTGCATTAATCTCTTCAATTGTATTCCAAATAGACTCAGCTGCTTTCATATAACGTTTTGCACTCTCTGATGATGGATCAACGAAAGTAATAGGTTTTCCTTCATCACCACCAGTACGAATACTTGGCTCAATTGGTATTTCAGCGATTATTTTTGTATCAAATTCATCAGCCATTGGCTGTGATGTGCCTTTTCCAAAAATATCATACTCAACCCCAGTATCTGGAGCAATAAATCCACTCATATTTTCAATAATTCCAGCAATAGGGATGTTTAATTTTTTAAACATATCTAATGAACGGCGTGAATCATCAAGAGAAACACTTTGTGGTGTTGTTACTGTAAGACCTGCAGTAACAGGAACAGCCTGTGCGAGTGAAAGTTGTGCATCACCAGTTCCTGGTGGCATATCAATTACTAACACATCTAATTCAGACCATAATATATCACGTAAGAATTGCTCTATCGCTTTCATAATCATAGCGCCACGCCAGATAAGGGACTGCCCCTCTTCCATAAGTGAACCCATAGACATAACTTCTAAACCATACGCTTTTATTGGAAGTACTTTATTGCCTGTTACTTCTGGCTTTTGATTTGCTATACCTAACATACGAGGAATATTTGGACCATAAATATCCGCATCTAAAAGTCCTACTTTTTTGCCTTGTTGTGCAAGTGCAATAGCAATATTTACAGCAGTAGTTGATTTACCAACCCCACCTTTTCCAGAACTTATCATAAGAAAATTTTTGATCTGCGGTGCTATATTTTTTCCTTGAGAAGAGCTCTCTCTTGGCATTTGTGGTGCTTTTATATTTACAGTAACTTTACCTGCACCCACTTTTTTTAACTCTTTTTCTGCTTCCTCAACTATCTGAGCGGCAACTTCAGGTGCTGACGATGTAATTTCTACTGTAAAACTTACATCATTACCATCAATTGCTATATCTTTAACAAAACCAAAAGTTACGATATCTTTCGTAAAACCTGGATAGATAACTTTTGAGAGTGCTGATTTTACAATTTCTTCAGTCATTCCATATTTTCCTTTAATGTTATTTATTAAATTTAAGAGTCTATTTTATTCTCTTGAAATAATTATGAAACTATAGTATATTTAAATAAGACAAATACTGTCTTATTTAAAATCAGTTTCTTTTTAA
>DQUE01000110.1 GCA_015662405.1 Sulfurimonas autotrophica
ACTCCACTAAATCTATTGAGTGTATATTTTCCATTTTCACTTACTAACAACTTAATATTATCATCTAAACTTTTATAAAAATCATTTATATCTTCTGGTGTTTTATATTCTAATGTATATTTTCCAGAAACACCTTGACCACCACCAGAAGATCCACCAGATGTTGCAGAACTTAACATATCTCCACCTAAATCCGTCGAAGAAGAAGAGTTCGCATGAACATAAGCAACACTAAATCGCCTTCTCATATACTCTTTTACATGCAAAATGTTGCCTTGTAGCGTATAATAGCATCCACTCATTTGCATAATAATATCTAAAACACCTTCAAGGCTTGCATCTTTTACAGAGAGTGTGACAGAGATATTATTATCAACATTCCTATCTATAATTAAATTAAGCCCTGCTATTTTTGATACGGAATACAACACTGTATGTAATTTTGCATTTGCAGCACTGAAGGTAATCTCTTTTCCATCAAATACAGAGACCTCCTTATATGCAGAAGGTAAAACCATTACAGGAACAATATTTTGCCTCTCTTTTTGTACTTGCTGAAAATTTTTTATGGCTTTTGTTGCAGAGAATTGATTTTCTGTTGTACTCCTCTTTGGAACTTTTACAGAAGAACTACAACCACTTATTAATAGTAAAAATACAACACCTAAAGAAACAAGTAAACCCATTGAAACCCTTTATTTGTTTTAAGCAAAACGCTATCAAATTCTATTTGCACAACTTCTGCTCCATTTACTATAGAGCCCTTATGTACAAACTGTGAATCTATTATAGCGAGATTTTCCTTTGGAAAAACAATTTTTAAATCCCAACTATGTTTTCTGCTCTTTATATCGACTCTTTTTTTTCTTACTATGGGTTCTTTTTTTCTTCTTTGTATGGGTTGTTTTTTCCCAAACATCATACTTGTTGTTCGATCAATTGCATTTTTTCGTTTTGAGATCTTTTGTAAAATCGTATCATATGTTTGCATCTCTTCACTTATTTTAAGATACTCATCAACATTCTGATATATTTCACTCTCTTTTATAGTCTCTATTTTTGGAAACCCTGCATGCATCGTAGTGATAATATCTTCTTGAAAAAACAGCAACAAAAGAGTCACAAAAAGAGGTGTTATTAATTGCAATACCTGTCTATTACTAAGATACATCTGTTGCTTTTCTCTTTTTTGTTTTCTCTTTTTTAGCAACCATCTTGCCAACCAATCCATAAGGTTGACAAATTTGAACCACTCGTTTTTTCTTTAATTGATCCATAGCCATCTCCTCTTGCTTTTATCATAAAAACAAAGCAACTCTTGTTCCATAAGTGATAGACCATACATGTAGATTTTTAACAAATGTACCCAAAAGAGATAGGAGATATTTTTATATAATAGGGCTAAATAAAAAAAGTTTTTCGGGAGATTGATTACACAGAAGTTTAGGATTTTTGGAGCTTTCTTTGATATCTTTTTTTTCGGTATTTAGGGTGATTGTCCTTTTGAGGTCTCCTTTGCAAAATATGGCTGTATGATTATCAGTTTTCCTTGTAATACTTTTTTATCAACAGCAAAGCTTTTGATAAAAAAGTAGC
This sequence comes from Sulfurimonas autotrophica, assembly GCA_015662405.1. Lineage (GTDB taxonomy): Bacteria > Campylobacterota > Campylobacteria > Campylobacterales > Sulfurimonadaceae > Sulfurimonas > Sulfurimonas autotrophica_A. The sequence goes on from DQUE01000110.1 coordinate 1,597, forward strand.
CACCTTGATACTCTTGATTCATAAATTGCAATAGTTTTTTATAGTTTTTTTTTGAAATTTTATACTGCAAATTGATATAGTGCGCCTTTTCATCTTCATATATAAATCTATCTACTACTAAATTATATGTTTTTGCATACATATCAAAAAATTGAATAAGCCTCTCATCTGCATCTTCTGCACTTTTTGGTATTTTTTTTAAATTTTTTTGCACATTTTGACGCAACCAACTATTGATTTTATGAATCTCTTTTATTTTTTTTATCCCACTAGTATATTCTCTATTAAGCTTTTCTATTTCAAGGTTTTGCTCTTCATACCAAATCTTTAAAAAATAGAAAGATATTGCTAAAATAACACTCACTGTAGTAAAAATAATTTTTATCATAGTTGCCTTACTCTTTTTTTAATACTCTTTTCTGTTTTTGTCTTTAACTCTAACATATAGAGAAACTGTTTGTAATCAGTTGTACTTTTTTCCTCTATTTGCATATTTTTCTTTATCTCTTCCACTCTTCTTTTCATCTCTCTTTCAAACTGATAAAGCTCTTTAAGACTGTTAAATCTCTTTTCAAATTTCACCTCAAAAGAGAATACTCCCTCCTCATTTTTATAGAGAAATTGTATCGGTTTGCTTAAAGAAATAAGGGGCTCTAGAGCTAAAAGTGTATCAACTGGTGTAGTTTCTAGATATTTATTTACCATAAAAATATTATAGACATATCTCTCAAACTCGTTTTGTGGAATCATCTTCACTTGTGCTATCTCTTTTTTATACTGCTCTTGGAGTTGCTCATTTGTTAATAGTAGATCTTGATGTTTTTCATAGATATCAAAAGTAAAATAGAACATTACAAAGAGCAAAAATATCGATACGAACAGAGAGATTGTTGCTATGAGATTGAATTGTTGCACTCCCAAAATCAACTTTGGCATAAATTGATTTGATTTTGGCGTAAGTGCTGCGCCTAAAGAGAGAATGTGACTCTGTGACTCTTCAGCATTGAGATTTTTTACAAATGTATTTGGATACAAAACAGATATATTGACACTGTTTAACATCATAATATGCTGTGCAATTACCTCATCTACAGCAACCCCACCTGACAAACTTAAAGTTTTAAATTCAATATCTCGAAATTGCGCATTTATATAAGAGATTGTTTGGGCTATATTTTCTGCTATATTCATCTGTGATGCTTCGGGATTGGATCTATCAATAGTAATTGTCCGAGAAAAAATCAGCTCTTTTTCCTCTACAGCTAAAATACTAATATAGGACTCTATCGTATACACACAAATAAAACATTTTTCATCTATACATCTGTTTGCTAAACTTAAAAGTGCAAATTTACTTATAGTTGATGACTCTATTTTGCTAAAATCATCAACAAAGGCTAATTTCTCTAAATATTCATTCTCATCTACTGCTTCTACTCTATAGATTATGTTTTCTTCATCATTTTGCTTGGGAGATTTATAAAAATTAAACAGAATATTTTTACCAGAATTAGCCTCTTTTATTTTATATAAAAGATAACTTTTCACATTACCACTTTTAGCAATAACAATAGGTACTTTTATATCTTGAGAGAATTCAAATTCTAAGAAAAGATTTATAATAAATCTTTTTTTATCCTTTGCAAAAGATGACAATGTATCAACTGCTACCTCTTGAGTATCTAATACAGAAAGATTACTCTTTTTCTTTTCTAAATGGACCACAAATCCATACTTTTCAACTAAAGATATAGAATAAAACTTAGACATGCCTCTCCATATATTTTCAATTATTCTATTATACCCTAAAACTATTGCAATTTAACTAAAATTTATGTTATACTCCTTTTCCAAATTTAAAAAAGAAAGTGGGTGATGTGATATGCCTGGTATTGTACTACGTCCAGATGACAACTTTGATGCTGCTTACAGACGTTTCAAAAAACAAGTTGACCGTAACTTAATCGTTACAGAAGCTCGTGCTCGTCGTTTCCATGAAACAGAGACTGAAAAACGTAAGAAATTCAAAATTGCTTCTCGTAAGAAAATGCTAAAACGTCTTTATATGATGAGACGTTACGAATCACGCCTGTAGATGTTTCTCCGCAAGGAGAACGTCTACAAAAATCAAATTTTTCCATACATCTCATTATGAAAATTAACTGCATATCTATCGCTCATACTTGCGATATAATCAGCTATAACTCGATGCTTATTTCTTACATGTAACTGTTTGTAGTAAAACTGTGG
>DQUE01000140.1 GCA_015662405.1 Sulfurimonas autotrophica
CCTGGAATTGCACGAGAAGAGAGTACGATTAAATCATTTGGTTTGATTCTAATGTGTCTATGCTCTCCGATTGACATTCTAAAGAGTGCTGAATTCCCCTCCCCTTGAGAGCCAGTTGTTACAATGAGAACATCTTTATCACTCATATGTGCTACCTGATCTGGTTCTATAAATATATTTTTTGGTAATTTAATATAATCATACTGCATTGCCACTTCAAGGTTACGTTCCATAGAGCGTCCAATAACACAGATTTTACGTCCATACTTCATACCATATTGAATTGCTTGATATACACGATGAATATTTGAGCTAAATGTTGAAAGAATAACTCTTCCCTCTGCTTTGCTAAATACACGGTCAAGTGCAGGTGCAACACTTAACTCAGATGGTGTAGGATTAGGATTATGTGAATTTGTTGAATCACTTAAGAGACATAAAACACCTTTTTCTCCATAATACGCCAAACGGTGCAAATCTGCAGGATATCCATCGACAGGTGTATAGTCAATCTTAAAATCCCCTGTATGAATAACTGTACCCGCTGCTGTTGTAATAGCAACAGAAGAGGAGTCTAAAATAGAGTGTGTCATATGCATCCACTCAACCTCAAAATCATTTCCTATTTTATATACTTTCCTTTTTTCAACAGGATGAAAATATTTTCTGCTCTCTTTTAAGCGATGCTCATCAAACTTATTTCCAATCATCGCCAAAGGCAATGGTGTACCATATATAGGAAAGTGTAATTCTCTAAAAAGATAAGGTACTGCACCAATATGATCTTCATGTGCATGTGTTATAACGATTCCGACAATTTTGTGCTTGATTTCATGAAGATAGGTAAAGTCAGGGATTAATATATCAACACCATGCATCTCTTCATCAGGAAAACTCATACCTACATCTACAAGAATTGCTTCATTATCGGTTTCAAATACCATAATATTTCCACCAATTTCACCTAGTCCACCAAGTGGTGTTACACGAATTTTTGCTTTTGAGTCTAAATCTAATTTATAGTGAGGATTCAGTCTTTTCTTTTGTACTTCTTGATTTTTTACAACAAATGCTTTGAGTTTATCATCTATTGGAGATGCTCCTCTTTTTTGACGGCCACGACCTTTGTTTTTATTGTTATTTGCTCTAGGCTTCGCATTTGTATTTTTTTCACCAGCAGGCTTATTTTGGTTACCATTTGGTCTACGATTATTATTTGATCTACGATTATTATTTGGTTTGCGTTGTTCTTGAGGTTTACTTTGTACTGCCTCTTGTGTCTCTTCTGCCATCCAAACTCCTTGTTAATTTATAGAGTTGGTGATAGTCGTTAGTGCTTACCTGATGAGGGCGAACCGTTAATGCAAGTTCTAGTTTTTCTAGAGCTTCTTGAAGGACTCTCTTATCGTATTTCACTGAAAGATTTTTTACTAAAGTTTTTCGAGGTTGCGAAAATGCAACTCTTAACATATCTTCGAACTCTTTATCATTTCTATCAGTGCTTTTTTCTATAAGAAAAACAGCAGAATCTACTTTGGGCTGAGGGTCAAATGCTGTTGGAGGAACTTTTGTTACAATTTTTGCTGTTCCTACACTTTGAGCTATTATGCCCAAAGAACCAAATACTTTTTCACCTTCTGTTGCACAAAATTTCTCTGCTACTTCAAGCTGTACCATTACAAGTATATTTTTACACATAGGATCTGCGAGTGCTTTTAATATTATGTTCGTGGCTATATAGTAGGGCAAATTTGCCACCAAATCATACGGCTCACTTACAAGTTCACTCTGCCAAGCTTTCAAAACATCTCCACAATTTATGCAAAGTCGCTTGGTAGCAATCTCTTTTTTAAATATACTTTGTAACAGTTTACATAAGTCGGTATCTACCTCAAAAGCTTCTACACTTTTGACATCAACTAAAAATTTAGTTAAATCACCTAAGCCAGGCCCAATTTCCACAATCTTATGATCATTTTTGGGCATCGCTTCGACAATTTGTCTTAAAACTGATTGGTCTTTCAGAAAGTTTTGTCCAAACTTCTTTTTTGCTACAATACTCTCTCTATTCATAATACCATCTTATCTTTTTTTTGCTTACAAAAAGATAACGCTATAAAAATTTCTTTTCTTTAGTTTTGTTTCACGTGAAACAAAATCAATCATTAAGTCTAGAAGTGTATAATTCTATTTATGAATTATTTTGCAAAAAGAATTATCCCTTGTTTGGATGTAAAAGATGGACGTGTTGTCAAAGGTGTTAATTTTGTAGGACTCAAAGATGCAGGTGACCCTGTTGAAGTTGCACGAAGATACAACGAAGAGGGTGCAGATGAGCTTACTTTTTTAGACATTACTGCCTCTTCTGATAATAGAGATACTATTGTAGATATCGTTGCCCAAGTGGCACGAGAAATTTTTATACCACTCACTGTAGGTGGAGGCATTCGTAAACTTGATGATATCTACAAACTCTTACATGTAGGCTGTGATAAAGTGAGTGTGAATTCAGCAGCTATAAAGAGACCTGAGTTGATAGATGAGGGTGCAAAAAGATTTGGTTCGCAATGCATAGTCACCGCCATAGATGTGAAAAAAACTGGCGATACCTATAATGTATATCTCAATGGTGGACGTGTAGATACTGGTATAGATGCACTAGAGTGGGCAAAAGAGGTTGTTGCACGTGGTAGTGGCGAAATTCTTTTAACATCTATGGATGCAGATGGTACGAAAGAGGGGTTTGAACTCAATATTACAGAGCAAATTAGTAAAGCTGTCCATGTCCCTGTCATTGCTAGTGGTGGAGCCGGAACAATGCAACATATCAAAGAAGCATTTGATCATGGCGCTGATGCTGCACTAGCTGCTTCAATATTTCACTATAAAGAGATAGATATAATGGACTTAAAACACTATCTCCATGAACAAAATATTCCAGTAAGGCTATAACAATGATAATATGTGCAGGTAACAATGAAACATTCTCTTTTGCAACGCCAATGGGAGTAGGGCTGATTGAAACAGCTATGAATCTTACACGACTCTGTCTTTTTGACAAACCAGAGTTTCTACTTTTTATAGGAACAGCTGGCAGTTATGGAGAGAAAAAGATATTTGATATAGTTGAGTCTAAAACAGCTGCAAATATTGAACTTGCTTTTTTAAATAGTGATGCTTATACTCCACTTGATAATGTTGTCACAACAAACACTACAAACAAAAAAGATATTATTGTAAACTCTTCTAACTATATATCAACAAATGAAACATTAGCAAAGAGATTTTTAAAACTTGGTGTTGGTATTGAAAATATGGAATTTTTTTCTGTTTTACGCATTGCACAAGAGTTTGATATACCTGCAGGAGGTCTCTTTTGTATAACAAACTATACTAACAAACAGGCACACCAAGATTTTCTCAAAAACCATAAACAAGCCAAAGAGTTACTAGAGATACATGTAAAGAGACGTATTGAGGAACTAACAACAAAATGAGTAAATATAAGCAGTCTCTATATGATTTTACGCAAAAAGAACTTATGGCGTTAGTCAAGCCATCATTTCGTGCCAAACAGATATATGGCTGGATCTACCATCAATATGCACAAGATTTTGATGCAATGAAAAATATTCCAAAAGCAATGAAAGAAGAGTTGCAAAAAAAATATCTGCTAAACCCTCTAAAAATTGTACGCAAAGAGGAGTCGAGTGATGGAACTATAAAATACCTTCTCCAACTACAAGATGAGAAAACTATAGAGGCTGTCTGGCTTAAAATGAAAGATACACAGATCGATAAAAATGGTGAAACAATTCAAGAAGCAAAGTATACAATCTGTGTCTCCACACAAGTTGGCTGTAAAGTAGGCTGTTCATTTTGTCTCACAGCCAAAGGCGGTTTTACTCGTGATTTGACTGCAGGAGAGATTGTAGCACAAGTAGTTACTCTCAAACATGATAATAACCACAAACATAACAGAAAAATAAACATCGTATATATGGGAATGGGTGAACCGCTAGATAACCTTGACAATCTAGCAAAAGCAATAGCAATATTTAAAGAAGAGGAGGGGCTTGCCATCTCAGCCAAACGCCAAACTGTTAGTACAAGTGGGCTAAGCAATAAAATAGACCAACTTGGAGCAATGGATTTGGGCGTACATATAGCCATCTCGCTCCATGCAGTAGATGATAAACTACGAACAGAACTTATACCTATGAATAGAGCACACAATATAAACTCCATTATTGAAGCAGTAAAACGCTTTCCCATAGATACACGCAAACGCGTTATGTTTGAATACTTAGTTATTAAAAACAAAAATGATGATTTAGGCTCTGCAAAAAAACTTGTAAAACTTCTTAGTGGTATAAAAGCAAAAGTAAATTTAATATATTTTAATCCATATCCCGGAACTACTTATGAACGTCCTTCACGTGAAGTGATGCTTCAATTTCAAGAGTATCTCATCAATCATGGTCTGCTTTCTACTATACGTGATTCTAAAGGTATTGATATTAGTGCTGCATGTGGACAGCTTAAAGAAAAAAATCAAGATGAAATGAATATCTGATCAAAAAAAAACAAATCGAAAGGTATAATTATGAGTGGTATTGATATGAGTGAAATTATTTTATTGGTTATCGTTTTTACAATTGGTGTGGGTGGTTTTATATGGGCTGCTACAAAAGAAGAAGACAAAAACTAAATTCTTAACAAGGAGATATTATGGCAGAAAAGACAGATGCAGATAGAATCAAAGAGATATACAAACTTTGTAAAAATCATTTTGGTGACGTACGCTTCGTAGGCGTAAAATATCATAACAAAATTGGTTGGATAGCAAAAGCACAACTTGGCGATGAATTTGAGAACTTAACAGCAGATGACAAAACAAGTACAGATGCATTAAGAAAACTAAGAAACCGTGTAAAAAAGATTATACGAAGATACAATAAAGTATAAAATGAAGACGACCAACACACCAGGGAGGTCGTCTATAAATGTAATAATACCCTACTAATCTTAAAAAAATATTTCATCTTAAAGATACCTCTAAAATAAATTTTCATCATAATAAAATTTGCAAATTTCCTCTAAATGTGTAGTATTCACACATTGTTCCAAAGTGTGAATACTACAAAAATTTATCACTGAAAAAGTTTGCAAATCTCTCATAAATTTAAGAAAATATTAATGTAAATTGTAACTTAAAAATGATTGCCACATTACAGAAAAGCCCCATATATGGGTCTTTTAAAAGGTTTTTGAAAATTTTCACACAACAAAAAATAGTTTTCACACTTCCCCTAGAGAGTTATTCACATTACATGCAATAAACATGTTTTTAAAAAATCTACTTTGCTTTGAATTAGATAGCTTTTTCCATAGAGTTCAAAACCCAATTCATTTGCATGTAATAGTAAACGCTTTGCACCACTATTTTTTATTCTCTCTTCTTCATCTAATTCTCTCTCGAGAAATTTAATTATATTTTCTTCGCTCTGCCCATAAATTGGATCACCAACAATTGGATGTTTCACGTGAAACAAATGTACTCTGATTTGGTGTTGTCTTCCTGTATGAGGAGAACACTCTACAAGTGTCATATGAAGATCTTGAAAATATTGAAGTGGCTTCAACTCAGTTTTGCAAGCCTTGCCTTTTTCATCAACTTTTACAACCATACGAACAATCGCACTTTCATCTTCTGCTCTTAATAGTGGAGCTTCAACTATCATGTTTTTTTCAAATCTCCCATGCACTAATGCTAAATACTTTTTTTTCATATCCCTTTGCTCAAACATCATTTTGATATCTCGTTCGCTTTTTTTATTTTTAGCACACAAAACAAGTCCACTTGTCTCTTGATCAATTCTATGCGTAATATTTGCATCTCTACCATACTGGTATTTTAACTCATCAATAAGAGAGTAGGGAGTGTATCTGTTTTGTGGATGAATAAGCACACCACTTGGCTTATCAAACACAACAAACTCTTCTTCTTCATATGTTGGCTCTAAGCCTTTAGTAATTGGTTCAAAGTAGATAAATTCAAATGCACCTTCAACTTCACCTGTAGCTCTTGTCATAGGTTTGCCATCAACAAAAACTCTTCCTTTTGCAATAAGTCGCTGTGCCTCTTTTTGAGTATATCCAAGTTCCTCTATTAAGTAGAGAAAAGCTTTTTGTCTTTTTGATGCAAACATCCTCTTTTTTACAAATGGCAAATTTCAATCCTCTTTAACCCAAATTATGCAATAGAAATTTCCATTGTGCATAATTTGGGTTTAATGAATATTAGAGTAAAATAGATTACTTAAATTATGCGAATTCTAGCATAAAATAGAAGATATTAATCATAAGGAACCTATAAAATGGTAGATAGATATTCACGAGAAGAGATGGCATCAAAATGGACCTACCAAGCAAAATATCAAGCTTGGTTAGATGTTGAAAAAGCAGTTGTAAAAGCATGGGCAAAACTAGGAAAAATACCTCAAGAGGATGCGGATAAAATTGTTAAAAATGCAAAATTTGACATCAAAAGAATCGATGAAATAGAAGCAGTAACACGTCATGACCTCATAGCATTTACTACATCAGTTGCTGAATCTCTTGGTGAAGAGAGCCGATGGTTTCATTATGGTATGACATCATCAGATACAATAGATACAGCTGTAGCTCTACAAATGAAGGATTCGCTCTCTTTAATTATTAAAGATGTAAAAATGATAATGGAGTCCATTAAAAAACGTGCTATGGAGCATAAAATGACATTAATGGTTGGGCGCTCACATGGTATTCATGGAGAGCCTATAACATTTGGTCTTGTCTTGGCTGTTTGGTATGATGAGATGGCACGTCATTTAGAAAATCTAGAGCAGACTATGGATGTGATCGCAGTTGGACAAGTTAGTGGAGCGATGGGTAACTTTGCACATGCACCGCTAGAGCTTGAGGAGTACACATGTGAAGCGTTAGGATTAAAACCTGCTCCTATTTCAAATCAGGTTATACAGCGCGACCGTTATGCAAGACTAGCAACTGCCTTGGCATTAATGGCAAGTTCTATAGAAAAGTTTGCTGTTCAGGTTCGTCACTGGCAAAGAACAGAGGTCTATGAGTGTGAAGAGTATTTTGCAAAAGGGCAAAAAGGATCTTCTGCTATGCCTCACAAACGTAATCCAATACTAACAGAAAATATAACAGGACTTGCTCGCATGATTCGTGCTTACGCAAACCCTGCTATGGAGAATGTAGCATTATGGCATGAGCGTGATATCTCTCACTCATCAACTGAACGCTTTTGGTTGCCAGATGCATTCATTACAAGTGATTTTATGCTTCATCGTATGAATAACGTTATAGCTAACTTAACTGTTTATCCAGAGAATATGATGAAAAATCTCAACCTTACAGGTGGACTTGTCTTTTCACAACGTGTTTTACTAGAGTTACCACTCCAAGGTGTAAGTCGTGAAGATGCTTACAAAATTGTACAAAGAAATGCAATGAAGGTATGGGAGGAGATCCAGCAGGGAAAACCTACTATCAATGAAAAAGGAGAGAGTCTCTACCTTAATCATCTTTTAGCAGATAAGGAACTAAGAGAGTCTCTGAGTGAAGAGGCGATTAGAGAGTGTTTTAACTACGATTACTACACAAAAAATGTAGAAAAAATTTTTAACAGAGTTTTTCAATAACTTACAGCTAGCATAACCAACACGGTTATGTTAGCTGTAACATTTCCAAAGAACTTTCAAATGTTAGAACTATTTAAACTAATAAAATGCTAACTTTCGATAAAATCAAATACATTAAGAGCACCGCAAAAGTGTCCTTAATACACAAGTTTTTACATAACTATTTTTGCAATATTTATGTAAAAATTTCAATACTATTCTAGGATTCACTCAATGATAACAGTTATAAAAAGAAATGGGCGAACAGAGCCTTTAGATATTACAAAGATACAAAAATATACATCTGCCGCTGTAAAAGGCTTGGCAAATGTCAGTCAAAGTGAACTTGAAGTCGATGCACAAATTCACTTTCGCGACGGCATAACAACAAAAGAGATACAAGAGACACTTATTAAAACAGCAGTCGATAAAATCGATATAGATGCTCCTAACTGGACATTTGTTGCTTCACGTCTTTTTCTTTTTAATCTATATCATCAAGTAAATGGCTTTACAGGCTATTGTAGCTTGAGAGAGTACTTTGAGAAGTGCGAAAAAGAGGGGCGTATACTTTTGGGTCTCAAAGAGATGTACGATATTGAAGCACTTGAAAAGCATATAAAACCTGAAAGAGATCTGCAGTTTAACTATCTTGGTATTAAAACACTTTATGATAGATATCTCATAAAAGATAAAGACTCTAACCCTATAGAACTTCCCCAACACATGTTCATGGCAATTGCTATGTTTTTGGCACAGCGTGAAGAGAATCGTCAAGAGTGGGCCATTAAGTTTTATGATATGATTAGTAAATTTGAAGTGATGCTTGCAACACCGACACTCTCAAATGCAAGAACACCAAGACATCAGCTCAGCTCGTGCTATATTGGTTCTACGCCTGATAATATAGAGGGAATTTTTGATGCCTACAAAGAGATGGCAATGCTCTCAAAATTTGGTGGAGGTATCGGATGGGATTGGACACAGGTTCGCTCTATGGGTTCATTTATTGATGGGCATAAAAATGCAGCCGGTGGAACCATTCCTTTTATAAAAATCACAAACGATATTGCTATTGCAGTTGACCAACTAGGCACAAGAAAAGGAGCTATCGCGGTCTATTTAGAGCCATGGCATATAGATATCAACGACTTTTTAGATCTTAAGAAAAACTCTGGAGAGGAGCGTCGTCGTGCTCATGACCTTTTCCCATCACTCTGGCTCAATGACTTATTTATGAAACGTGTAGAAGAAGATGCTATTTGGACACTCTTTGATCCATATGATACAAGAGATTTGACAAATCTTTATGGTGAAGCATTTAACAAACGTTATTTAGAGCTAGAACAGGATGAGAGTATCATCAAAGAGAAGATAAAAGCCAAAGATTTATGGAAAAAGATTTTAACATCCTATTTTGAGACAGGTTCACCGTTTCTTTGTTTTAAAGACAATGCCAATCGTGCTAATCCAAATGATCATTATGGAATTATCAGAAGTTCAAACCTTTGTACAGAAATTTTTCAAAATACAGAGCCAAACCATTATAAAATAAAATTTATTTTTGAAAATGGTGAGAGTATCAGTTATGAAGAGGATGAGCTAGTAACCGTAGATAGTGGAATAACAAAACCTGCTAAAAAAGTCACTGCTTTAGACTCACTAGGTGGTCTTCCTATTTTTGCTGTAGAAAAAGAGAAGATAGATGGAGCTACTGCTGTTTGTAACCTTGCATCTATCAATCTTTCACGCATAAATACAAAAGAGGACATAGATAGAATCGTACCGACTGCCATTAGATGTTTGGACAATGTTATAGACTTAAACTTCTATCCGGTTGAAAAGGTAAAACGAACAAACATGCGAAGTAGATCTATCGGTTTAGGTGTTATGGGTGAATCCCAAATGCTTGCAGAAGCTGGTATTATGTGGGGGAGCCAAGAGCATTTTGATAAAATAGATGAAATTATGGAAGCTGTTTGTTATAACGCAATTTCTGCCTCTTCTGACCTGGCTGTTGAAAAAGGAAGCTATCCTGAATTTGAAGGTAGCAAATGGAGCAAAGGAATAATGCCGCAAGATCACGCAAATGCAGAGGTGATAAATTTGGTAGATCGTGGTGGACTCTTTGCTTCAAAATATGCATGGGATGAGCTCCGTGCCAAAGTAAAAAAACAGGGTATGCGAAATGGTTATCTAATGGCTGTTGCACCTACATCATCTATATCGATCCTCACAGGTACAACGCAGGCAATAGAACCTGTCTTTAAGCGCAAATGGTCAGAAGAGAACCTCAGTGGATTGATTCCTGTAGTTGTTCCAAATCTCTCTCCTGAGACATGGAGCTATTATACTCCTGCATATGAATTGCATCAGACTATTCTTATAAAAGCTGCAGCAATTCGCCAAAAATGGATAGACC
>DQUE01000136.1 GCA_015662405.1 Sulfurimonas autotrophica
AATTTCTCTAATGTTTTTGTTTCTATCATCATAACTGTATACAAGCAATTAATGGTCCAATGTTGAAATTATATCTGTCTTGATACTTAATTACTTTGAAAAGGCTTGATGTAGGGACTGATTCTGCGAACTATATCAGGTTGTAACCATACAAGAAGAGGATCATATAGGAGAAAAAATGCTCTTAAAATATCTATAATTTCTTTGACAGCAAAAGAGTGTACCTCTGGGTTAATATGAAAACCAAAGGCATAAAGAGGATTGGCATCAGTTCCTAATGCTCCATGTTTTCGAAAGGTTTCTTTTATGTTTTCTATGATTTCAAGTTTGTCAAGAGGAAGTGGTGGTGTTGAAATTTCATAGGGTACTATTGTTTGTGAAAGTGTAGCAAGAAACTCTTCTAAAGCAAGTGCAATTTCTGTTTCTATGATTTGATCAAGCCCTACATCTTGTAACCATTTCTGTAAGCCTTGAGAAATAAGAAACTGAAAATCAAGCACAAGGCTAAAGTCTCCATAGGCTGTTTGTATTATTTTATAGTGATAGGGATTTATCTGTTGAATAAGACCTGATCCAAGCACTTCAATAATTAATTCGGCACTTTTTTGTAAAGTAATCGCACTATATTCGAGCTCAAAACCAACTTTTCGAAGTTCGTTTGCAGTATTTGTTACTATTGGGGGTTGTATAAAGTGATTCATAATATTATTATACTCTATATTTAGATATAATTTCGAAAATTGAATGAAAGAATTTACAGTGAAAATAGCGTTTATAGGTGATATATTAGGGCAGCCCGGACGTGTCATGTTGCGGGATTATTTGAAAAAAATAAAAGAAGAAGAGAATATAGATTTTGTTATTGCTAACTATGAAAATGCTTCACATGGTTTTGGGCTTACGCTTAAAAACGCTAATGAGCTTTTCTCTTATGGTGTTGATGTGATGAGTGGTGGCAATCATACCTGGGATAAAAAAGATATTATTCCGCTTTTGGAGACACATGAACTGTTGCGCCCTCATAATTACCCAGATGAAGTACCTGGAAGTGGACTACGTATCTATAATATTCAAGATGAACAACTTGCGGTACTTAACCTTATGGGACACTATGCAATGCCTTATACCGACAATGCATTTCGTTGTGCAAAAAATACAGTCCAAGAGTTACATGAGAAAGGAATCAAAAATATTTTTATCGATTTTCATGCAGAAGCAACAAGTGAAAAACGTGCATTGATGATGATGCTCCAAGGGGAGGTGAGTGGTATTATAGGTACGCATACACATGTAGGTACTGATGATTTTCAAATTGTAAATGGTACTGCATATATGAGTGATATTGGGCTTACGGGGTGTCGTGATAATGTAATAGGAATGGACAAAGAAGTACCGATAAAGCAGTTTTTGACAGGTTTAAAAGGGCACTTCGATATTCCAAAAAAATGCAAAAAAATTCTACAGATGGCTGTTATGCAGATAAGTGATGGCAAGTGCATGCAAGCATATAAATTAAAAGTATTTGATGATGAGAGAGTTATAAAAACTGAAGCATGGATCGATTAAGCAGCAGTGATTTTATAATAGTTGTCATTAGCAATATAGGTGTTTATGCACTTCTGTTTTATTGCACTGTTTTGTTCTAGTTTTTTGGAGATTTTTGGTTCTGCAACCAAAGCGATCTTTGGTTTTTGCAATAATGAAAAAAGTTGTAAGTTTTCACTATAGGCATTCTCTGCCTTTGTCATTTTATTTATTTTAGAAAATTTTGTTTTTGAATACTCTTTGTTTAGATTATTTTGCTGTTGTAGTAATTGTTGATTATGTAATGATTTATAGTTTGAAATATAATTTATAGGGATTTCTCTAGAAGAAGATACCCCTTTTTGTAATTGCGTAGCAAATGGTTGCTTTTGCGTTAAAAAGTCTCTTGTACTCTTTTTTTGTGTATTCTCTTCTATTTTTGTTGAGGGTTTTTGTGTCAGATATGTATTGTATGATGAAACAAACATCTTCTTCCTCTTATTTTACACATTTTTTCCATTATACCATAAAACATTTGATATAATTATAAAAAATATGAGGGTATAATGTATGAGTGCAAATATAGTTATTGTAGAAGATGAAGAAGATTTACTTGAACTTTTGGAATATACTTTGCAAAAAGAGGGTTTTGATACGATAGGTTTTTTAAATACGAAAACAGTTGAACAGATTTTAGAAGAAGAAGATATAGATTTACTTATAATGGATAGAAATCTTCCAGGTGTTGAAGGGAGTGAATTTGTTCAAAAACTTCGTGATCAAGGGCTTGAGATTCCAGTTATCTTTTTAAGCGCAAAAGATCAAGATGAAGATATAGAAAGTGGATTTTTACGTGGCGGTGATGACTATATTACAAAGCCTTTTAATATGAAGGAGTTAGTTCTTCGCATTCGTTCTATTCTTAAAAGAACTGCAAAAAAACAGCATAACGGTAAGCTCTTTTTTAGAGATTTACTCCTTGATAAAAGTAGTAGAACACTAAGTGTTAATGGGAAACCTGTCGAAGTGACAAAACTTGAATTTGATCTCTTGAGTGAGTTGATTGTCAATAAAAACAGTGTTTTGGACAGAGACTATTTACTAGAAAATGTTTGGGGAGACAGTGAAAATTATCAATACAAAACTGTTAATGTCGCGATAAACAGATTAAAAGAGAAAATAGATCCAGATAAGAGTAAAGATTATATACAAACAGTCCGCGGGGTAGGGTATAAAATATGTTAAAGTTGAAAAAAGATATTTTTTCAACCTTTGTTTTTACTTTTTTAGGGAGTTTTTTCCTCCTTTACATAGTTGTATATCTGTTGATGAAAGGTTTTCTTCTTGAACATGGAAATAGTGGTGCAGTGATAGATGATTTTACTATACTGTGGTTAGAGATAGGTGTTGTTTTTGTTGTTGTGTCTTTGGTGAGTTTCTTTTTTGTACAAAGATTACAAAAGAGAATAACACAAGAGACTACGCAGATTCAAAACTACCTTGAAGCAATAGATGCAAAAAATTATGATGCAGTATTGAAAGTAAATAATTATACGGAATATCTATACATAGCTGTACTTTTGAAAAATCTTGTCAAAAGAGTGAAAAACAGAGAGAAAAAGAAAAACTAGCAAAATGACATATTTTTGTGTTTCTTCTCTTGTTTTAGTTATATTTTTACTTTCAGGAGTAAGAATGAGAGATTTTCAAACTATTATAGCAGTACTAAAAGAGTATATTGCTCAGAATAAAGAGACAAAGGTATATGATAAAGATGTCGCAAAACTGTTACATATTTCACAATCTAACTTTGCTACAATAAAAAAACGAAATTCTACACCATTTGCTGAAATTTTAGAATTTTGTAAGCGTGAAGAGATATGTTCAAATGAAATTTTTTTTGATTAGATTTTTGATTGTACCGTTACTTTTTTTGCTTCAAATAACTCTATTGCTTTTTGTATCATGGGCTCTTTTGTGATATCAGTCCCATCTGTTTCATCTTGCATTGAGGCTTCATTGCAGTTTGTTACACAGCTTGCTGCTCCTCCAGCTTCAATGTCACCTATTGTAGAACCGCTTTGTATCTCAGGCTGTTGTTCCTCTTTGTGAGGTTGCTCTTGTGCTTTTTGTGTGCATGCAATACCTTTTATTTTTGTCTCAAAACCAAATGTTTCACGCACAAGCTGTTTAATAACAGAGTAACCATGTTTGAGTACTTTTTTGCACTCTTCATTTGCACAACTCTCCCAAGTAAGTATATTCTCTTTATAGGAGACAAAATGAATATTGTTTGCAAAGCACTCTCCTAGTTCATAATTTCTATCTTTTATTTTTGCAATCAGTGCATGAAAGGTATCAATGTGCTGATTTTGAACACTTTTTGTCTCTGTTTTACTCTCTTTTGGTACTTTTTTTTGGGTGCTTTGCTGCGGTATTACATTAGCGACTTGTCCGTTCATCTCTGGTGTCGTCTCTTGAACTTTTACTTTTTTTGTCTCTTGCACTCGGATGCTATCTGGATGTGCGAGATCTTTTTCAAATGACTCTATCATTTGGTCAATCTCTCGGATTTTGAGCGCTTCAACCATTTTAAAAAATATCATTGAGAGGACAAACGAGCCATCAGCATTAATGCTAAAGAGGTATTTAGATTCACTTAAAATTCTAAAAAATCGCTCAAGCACAAGTGTTGAAAAGAGTGCATCATGATTATACATTTTATCTTTGAGATAGGCTATGAGTTCATCAACAACCATTTCACTCTCATAATCCTCAAGCTCTTTTACATACTCTACTAGTCGTGCATAATCTTTTGCAAATACCGCATCAAAGAGTTTGCCGATAAACTTCGGATCAACAAGTCCGAGCATCTCTGTAACAGTTGCTACATCTACATAGTTTTTGGAGTATATAATGGCTTGGTCAAGAAGGGTAAGCGTGTCTCGTAAACTTCCACTTCCACTTCTTGCTAAGATCTCAAGAGCATCATTTTCATACTCTATTCCTTCTAGTTGCAGTATGTGGCGAAGATGCTCTACTATCTTGTTTGTAGCGATACTTTTGAAGCGAAAATGTTGTGTACGACTTAAGATAGTTGCAGGAAGTTTGAGCGGATCTGTTGTTGCGAGTATAAATTTCACATACTCGGGCGGTTCTTCAAGTGTTTTTAAAAGAGCATTAAAAGCCTCTTTTGTCAGCATATGCACCTCATCTATGATAAATATTTTATATCTAGCAACAGCTGGTTTATACTTTGTCTGTTCAATTAAATCGCGAATATCATCAATTTTTCGACTACTTGCACCATCCATCTCTATAATGTCCATATGACGATTCTCTTTTGCCATGATACAGTTTGAACATTTGTCACAAGGCTGATGGCTCATTCCCTCTTCACAAATAAGTGCTTTTGCAAAAATACGCGCAGTAGAAGTCTTTCCACTTCCTCGAAGTCCTGAAAAAAGGTAGGCATGTGAGAGCCTGTTTGCATCAAGTGCAAGCGATAAGGTCTGTGCTATGGTATCTTGACCGATAAGTTCATCAAAGTTTGATGGGCGATATTTTCTTGCTAAAACTTCATGCGCTTCTTTCACATCCATACTCCATTGTTTTAAAGAGATTTTAGCAGATAATGAGTTAAAAGATTATATAATCTTTTTAAAAATATCAAAGTGGTTCTTATGAAAAAATTTAAAGAGTTGCGAGAGCGAGCAAATAGATTTATCTACAAAAGCTATAAAGTTCAAGAAGATGCAAATCAAATAGCCTTGCATTTTCATTATCAACTTGATGAAGAGGGGAAAATTACAGACTTTTTTCACCGTCTGCATATCAAAAAAAATGAAAAAATGAGTACCGACTTTTCTATGGAGAATATTGTATTTCATATAGGTATGGCAGAAGCGATAAGCTACTATAAAATTGCTCTGCCAAAAGAGTTTGTTATAGAGTGTGGCATTTTAAATCAAGTACAAAAAGAGTGGTTTGTAAAGCTCTATTTTCATGGGCTTGGAGAGTATTTTTATCTCAATGATATTAAGATAAGCCAAGAGGAGCTTGTTTGTTTTACATGCAAAGGGGAAACATTTCATAAAATATCGCAAAAAACAGAAGAGAATATCATCATTCCAATTGGCGGAGGAAAAGATTCTCTTGTAAGTTATACACTTTTAAAAGATGAATTTCCCGATGCTCTTATGTTTTCGATGAACCCTATAGTCGCTTCAAAAGAGATACTCAAACAACATCCTCGCCATGCGATAGAGTTAAGAAGAGAGCTTGATTTGGAGAAAATTTTTGATTATAATGCACGCGGGTACTTAAATGGGCATATCCCTTTTTCTTCTATTGTTGGTTTTATCTCCATCTGGCTTGGGTTGCTCTATCAAACAAAATATATAGTCCTCTCAAATGAATCAAGTGCCAATGAAGAGAACATTATCTATAATGGAGAAAAAATTAACCACCAATACTCAAAGTCGCTGGAGTTTGAAGATGATTTTCGTCGCTATATCTCTCAATATGTGACAGAGGATGTTGTCTATTTCAGTTTTTTACGTCCTTTGGATGAGATACATATTGCTAAGCTTTTTGCTACTTTTGCAAAAGAGT